>JAJYEK010000008.1 GCA_021785795.1 Pseudomonadota bacterium | reverse complement strand
GGGGTGAGGGAGAAGGGGTTCTGCCGTCGGGAGCCGGCGCCGCCGGCTAGGCGGCTGGCGCGGCATCCGGCCGCGCACGTCAGCGCCCCTAGGAACGGGATCGCCAGCCGGCTTCCCGCAGCTGTTCCTCGTCCAGCTCCCGCTGCCTTGCCTCCAATATGTTGGGGCGCCCGAGATAGCCCACCAGTGTACGCGGGGCCTGCCGGTTCACCACCAAGAGGCGTCCCACGTGGTGGTGCAGCATGCGTGCGGCCGCACAACCCAGCGTCTCGTCGGGATACGCCACGGCGAGCCGACGGCTTCCGGCCTCGATCACCGTGCGATCGGCCCCGTCATCCAGGGCGCGCAGCAGATCACGGCGGGTAATGATGCCGACTAATTGCCCGTCCTGGTCCAGGATGGGCAGGGCGTGGTGACGCGCAAGCTCCGGGTCGCCGCACGCGATCCGGTTCGCCAGCTCCCGGACCGGCATATCCGCCGGCACTGTTGGGGGACCGGCGTCCATCACATCGCGTACCCGCAGGCGCTCGAGCACATCGATGCTGTATTCGCGGGTGACATGATAGCCGCGGCGTGCGATTTTTTCGGTTAGGATCGAGCGGCGCATGAGCAGCACCATTACTGCATGAGCAGCGATGCAGCCCACCAGCAGTGCCGGCATGACGTTCAGGTCATGGGTCAGCTCCAGCACGAAAATGATGGCTGTGAACGGCGCGCCCATGGTCCCGCCCATCATTGCGGCCATGCTCACCATGGCCCACAAGCTTGGATCGCCGACCGGGATCCAGTGAGCCGCGATCGCGCCCAGCGCCCCACCGATGATGAGCAGGGGCGCCAGAACACCTCCGGAGGTGCCGGATCCGAGCGCGATGCCCCAGACCAGGGTCTTTCCGATCAGCAGCTCGACTAGCGTCCGGCCGGCGAGCGTTCCGCCGAGAAGCGCGTGGATAGTGTCATAGCCCACTCCGAGCACACGCGGGTCAATGAGGCCGCCGGCTCCGACGGCGAGGCCGCCGACAGCCGGCCACCACATCCAGTGTAGCGGCGTCCGGGCAAAGAGATCTTCCATGCCGTAGACGAGCAGGGTCAGAAGGCTCGCCGCGAGACCGGTGCCGAGGCCGACAGCGAGGGCGGCCAGCATGATGTGTGGGCCGGGAGCCGGGTGGGGCGCAACCGGGAACATCGGTCCGCTCCCGAGCAAATATGGGCGCAGTGTCGCGGCGATCACGGCAGCAATCGTGACCGGAATGAAGCTGCGCGGCTTCCACTCGAACAGCAGCAGTTCCACTGCAATGAGAACGGCCGCGACCGGCGTGCCGAAAATTGCCGCCATGCCGGCGGCGGCGCCGGCGACGAGCAGGGTCTTGCGCTCGGAAGCCGAGAGCCGGAACAGTTGTGCGAACAACGATCCGAACGCGCCTCCGGTCATGATGATCGGTCCCTCAGCGCCGAATGGACCGCCGGTGCCGATCGCGATTGCCGACGACAGCGGCTTCAGCAGCGCGACCCGGGGTTCCATGCGGCTGCCGCCGGTCAGTATCGCCTCAAGAGCCTCTGGGATCCCGTGGCCGCGGATTTTTTCGGTACCGAAACGCGCCATGAGACCAACGACCAGCCCGCCGGCGGCCGGCACCAGCACGATCCAGGGTCCGAGGAAATGGCGGGTGGGAACAGAGAAGGCCAGGGAAAAGCGCCCGTAGAAAACGAGATTGGTGATCGCTCCGATGAGCTTGACCAGCAGAAATGCGATGCCGGCGGCGGCCGCGCCGACCACCAGCGCCAGCATTGCCAGCAGCAGAACCCGGATGTCGCGCGAGAAATCCGACAGCCTGTCCCGATCGAGCGGGACCGTGCGGGCATCTGCTGCCATGTCAGGCGAAGTCCGGACAGCGGCGCCGGCCGGTATGGTCGGCGTATGCGGCCGCAGGGCTCATTGGATCAGGCGCCGCCGGCATGGCCTGGAATCGGAAGGACACAAACTATCATGATGCTCTGCTGCCTCAGTTCGGCTTCAGTACTAAGTATATCGCAATACGATACGAATAGTATATAGAACCCGTCTGGCATGGAATTCCGGAGGGTGGGGCGGTGACGGTGGGCTGCTAGCTGGCGAACAGGCGATCCGGATCGGCGAATGCCTTGAACTCCAGCGCGTTGCCGCTCGGATCCAGAAGGAAGACAGTGGCCTGTTCGCCTACCTGGCCCCGGAAGCGGATGCCGGGTTCGATGATGAATTGCTGGCCGGCTGCACGCAGGCGCTCCACGAGTTCCCGCCACTGGTCCATGTGAAGCACCACGCCGAAATGCGGCACCGGTACGTCCTGACCATCGACGGGATTTCGCGTCCGCACGGGATCCGTGTCTGGATCGAGATGGGCGACGATCTGGTGTCCGTAGAGATTGAAATCGACCCAGGTGCGATCGCTTCGTCCCTCGGGGCAGCGGAGCACGCCGCCGTAGAAGGCGCGGGCGGCGTCGAGATCGTGCACCGGAAACGCGTAATGGAACGGATTTGTGATGGCCATGCTGCAGGACGCGGTCAGCGGCCGCGGTCCAGGCGCAGCGCGGCCGAGTTGATGCAGTAACGCAGCCCGGTCGGTGCGGGACCGTCGTCGAATACGTGACCGAGATGCGCGCTACAGCGGCTGCAGTGGACTTCCACGCGCTTCATGAACAGGCTGCGGTCCTCTTCGGTTGCAACATTCTGCGCGGCGAGCGGCTGCCAGAAGCTGGGCCAGCCGGTCCCGGAATCGAATTTCGTGTGTGAATCGAACAGCTCCGCGCCGCAGCATACACAGCGATATATGCCCTCGTCCTTGCAGGCGTGGTACGCTCCGGTGAAGGCACGTTCAGTGCCCTTCTCGCGAGTCACGCGATATTCATCGGGCGTGAGTTGCTGCCGCCATTCGGCATCGGTCTTGGTGACTTTGGTGTCCATGGCAATCTCCGTTGCGGTCAGAATTCGCTCCACATGCGCACCAGGTTCACGTATGCCGCGTTGACGCGCGCAGTCTCGGGTGCGTCCGGGGACTTTTCGAGCAGGGTCTCGCGCGCCTGGTTGAGCTCGTACAGCAGCTCGCGCCGTGCCGGGTCGCGCACCAGGCTCTGCGCCCAGGTCACTGCCACCAGGCGCTCACCACGTGTTACGGGCGCGACGCGATGCAGGCTCGAGGCGGGATACATGACGGCATCCCCTGCCGGCAGTTTGACGCTGCTGGTCCCAAAGGCGGTGCGTATTTCGAGCTCCCCACCGTCGTAATGCCGCGGGTCGTTGAGAAAGATCGTGATGGCTATGTCAGAGCGGTAGAGGGCGCCGTCCGCGCCCATTACCGGGTCGTCCACGTGGTCGCCATAGGCCCGTCCCGGAAGGTAGCGCGCATAATACGGAGCAGCGACCTTCAAAGGCAGCGCGCCGTTGCGGTATACGGGGTGCTGCACGAGCTTTCCCATCACCAGGTTGTCGAGCTGGGACAGTTCGTGCGATTTGCGGTCCGCCTCCTCGTTGTTCTTGACCCGGCGTGCGGCCGATCCTGCCGACAGGCGGCCGTCGACAAACCGGGCCGTCGCAAGGACGGCGGTCGCGGCTGCAAGTTCATCCGAAGCGAGAACCGAAGGGATACGGAGCATCACGGGCGGTGCCTCAGGACGGCAGGCGCGTGCGCGCTGCGCCGGAATCGAGCACGCGCCGCACTTGCTGTGCGGCCGCGGACAGAGAGTCGTGGCGGCCCAGATGCCACAGGCAGATCGCCCCGGCGTAGACCAGGCTGTCGCGTACTGGTCCGGATGCTCCGCCTAGCGCTGCAGCGCCGGCCTGTGCAGCGGCCTTGGCCACTGCTGCCGTGTCGAGCCGCGCGGTTTCGTCACCCTCCGCCGGCGCCAACTCGGGCGGCAGAGGCGCGGCACGCAGCGCCTGGTCGATGCCGAGCGTTTCCGGATCGAGGTCGAGGGACTGCTCCTCGGCGCGGTCGTGGTAGAAGTACAGCTTGCCGGCCTGGCGCAGCGAGGGAATGACGCCGCCCTCGATGCCGCGCACGAGCAGCGCCGAATCGAAGCCTGAATGGCGGGCGAGCATCGCATAGACGCGGGCGTAGGGCTTGTGCACGTAGCCAGTCATGAGATGCGTATGCGTCCGCCCGCGAACGGGTCCCAGGAGCGCCTCCACCGTGGTAAGCACCGGGCGCTTGACGATGAGGCGCCGCAGTCCGCTGAGCTGATAGAGCGCAGGACAGAAGGCGCTCTGGTCCAGGTATGCCCAGCCGACCGCCGGATCCGCGAGGCGTCCCGCCGCCTGCTGGGGGGTGAGGTCGACCGGCACGCCTGCGGCGCGCAGCACCTGGCGGTGGGTCACCCCGTACTTCGGTCCCATGCTCTCGACCCCGTGCGTGATCGCCGGTACCCCGCAGGCGGCCATTAGAGCCGGCAGAAACGGCGAGGCCGGCAGCGAGCGCGCGTAGCCGTCATAGGGATCGGCGATGTCCAGGACCTCGTCGACCGGCGCGGTGACGGTGGCGGTTTTCTCGAGCAGCGCGTCGAGAACACCCAGATTCTCATCGTCGGTCTCGCGCTTCATGCGCAGTGCAATCAGGAAAACCCCGGCCTGAACCGGGTCTGCGCGGGCCTCCAGGATCTGGCGCATCGCGCGGCACGTCTCTTCCTGCGAGAGGTCCTTGCTCAGTTCCGGGCCGGTCGCGATGCGCTGAATGACCGAACTGAGGGAGGGCTCGCGGTCCGGCGTGACAGCGTTTGCGGATGGTGTCATCAGAAAGGCTCCTAGGCGTGATCGCGGTCGGGGATGCCCGGATTATACAGCCACTAACCCCCTGCTAAACAGGCTGCTGTCCGCCGGTCGTCCCGGGACGCGAGTCAGGCGACAGCAACCAGGATGTCGTCTCCCTCCACGCGTACAGCGTAGGTGCGCAGGTTCTCCTGCGCCGGCTCCTCCAGCGCCTCGCCGGTGCGTACGCAGAAGCGGCTGCCGTGCAGCGGACATTTGACGAACTCCCCCCGCAGCGATCCTGTCGACAGCGAGGCATCCTCGTGGGTGCAGGTGTCATCCACCGCAAAGTAGCGACCGTCGACATTGGCGATAAGAATGCGGCTGCCGTCGATCAGTACGCGTTGCATGGTTCCCGGCCGGATGGCACGTGCCGATGCCACCTTGATGAACATGGTTGTCATGGGTGTTGGGCGATTGTGGAAGCGCCCGGATTATACATCGGGAAGCGGCTCAACCAAGACATCCGGGCGGCGGGGGCGCGTCAGCGCAAGAACATCGACAGCCCACTGGCAAAAATGATCCATGCCACCACGCGGCGAAACATGGTCTCGTTGACGCGGAAATGGAGGTGGTTGCTGAACCACAGCGTCACCGCCAGAAAAGGTCCGGAATCCAGCATCAGGCGGCCGATTCCGGGGGTGATGGTGTGCGCAAAAAGGTAGCCGGTCGCACGCAGCACGTTCAGGGCCAGGAAAAACGCCAGCGCATAGTTGCGCACCGTGGTCTTGTCGCTGAACGTGGCGAGCAGCCTGGTCATCGCGATCGGGCCGCTGATGCCGAACAACGCCTGGGACAGCCCGGCGAGCGTGTCGAGCACCCGGCCTCCGGCCGCATGCAGGCGCAGGTGTCGGGGGCCGACCAGAAGATGCAGTCCCGCAAGGGTGATCAGCGTGGCCAGAAGGACGCGGAAGACGTTCCCTGAGACATGGTAGAAGAGAAAGAACCCGGCGCCACCGCCGAGCGTGGCGAATGCCAGCATACCGCCGAGGAATCCGGCGCGCACCGTACGTGGTGAGCGCGCAAGGCCGATTGTGCCCACCAGGATCTGCGGCAGAACCGAGTAAATGACCAGTGCTTTGGCGTCGTAGAACAGGGTCAGGACGGCAAGCATCAGGATCGTTCCGGCGAGCCCGAAGACGATCTCGAAGGAATAGGTGAGCGCGCACACCGCCGTGAGGATGAAGGGAGGGGGGGTCGGGACCATGAAGCGTGGAAGCCGGCCAGTTCAGGCAAAGCAGACCCAGGTCGTCGCGATATACTTGACTCCCTGCTGCAGGGTGACGCCGCGATGACCATGGGTCCAGAACGGCGGGAACAGCAGCAGCTTGCCTTCCTCGGGCCTGATCCGCACATCCTGGGAAAGAAACTCGGTTTCGCCGCCGGGACCGGGAACGTCATTGAGGTACCAGATCGCGACCAGCTGGCGCTGGCTGAATTCGCCCGGGCCGCCGTCCACATGCCAGTGGTAGTACTCTCCAGGCAGGGTGCGCTGCAGATTATATCCCATGTCCTTGAAGGCGTTGGCTGCGAAAAAGGGAAACCGCTCCGCCAGGATCCGGACATGCTGCATCAGCGATCGGACCAGTATGCCGTCGATGTCCTTCCAGTCCGCACGGCCGCTGACGCGCAGGTCCGTGGACTTCTTGATCGATTGCTCGAGATCGGCGCCCTGGCCGATGCGTCCGATGTACTGCTGGTCGGGCCGGGCCTCGAACCGCCGGATCATCTCCCGGCAAACGTCTCCCGGCAGAGCTTTGCGGATCTCGTAGATGAAACTCTGTGGCTTGACCTCGATCATGGAGAGCGGAAACCGGAGCGGATGAAATTATTCCTGCAGCAGCAGGTGACCGCCAAATGGCCGGTCCGAGCGGGACATGGCGCTTAGCGGCTGGAACCCAGAAGCTGCTCGAAGCGCTGGTCGACGGCCTCGATGCGCTGCTGTTGGGCGTCTTCGGCGCTCGACATGAGCGGTGACTCGATCCACCGGCCGGTTGCGGGATCACGCGTCGCGAACCGGTACGCCTGCCCGACCCGGTATACCTGCGTTACCTCCTTGTCAGCCCGGGTCGCGGCTTCCGTCCGGCTGAAGCCGGTCGCAGGGCCGATATCCTGGGAGGACGCAGGTCCGTCGGCGGCGCCGGCTTCGACAATGAGTTCGGTGGCGAGCGGGTCGCCCCCGGTGTCGATGCGCACGCCGGTGATCCCCGAGCTGCGGCTGAGGATATAGCCCGCCATGAGCATCATGAGGCGGCTGTTGCCGCTGCTGAGCGTGCCGAGCAGCTTGTCGGCGGCGATCTGGCAGCGCTGGATCCGGTCGGGGTGTTCGATGAATTCCGGGCCCATGCGCCAGCCGCGATCCATGTCCCGGTCCATCTGCTCGAAGAACTCGCCGGCCTGCGCCAGCAGGTCCTGCGGGACGTCGATATCCCGCGCCCGGTCGTCGATGATGACTGTGAGCTTCATGCCGAACCTCAAGGTTGATGCCGGTGCTGCGTGCCTTCATCCACCAGCCGGCGGCTGCCACATTAACAGGAGAGGGCGTTGCCGGGAAGACTGGCTGGCCGGGGTCTCAGAGCGGGGTCGTTTCCAACAGCTGCTCGACCGCTTCGCCGGCAAGCGATCCGGTGCGGTGATACAGATCGAGCAGCGACCGGCCCGCAGCAAGCCAGCGGTCGCTGCCTTGCGCGATGGCGTGGCGCAGCGGCTGCGGGTCATGGTTGTCTGCCCACAGGCGGTAGGCTGCCAGTACATCGGGATACAGATGCCTGCGCATGCCCGAGAAAGTGGCGAAATAGAAGTGGAGTGCGGCGGCGTTGTCCTCCTCCAGCAGAACGGGCAGGGTCGAGACGCAGTCGGCGAGCAGGTCGCGCACGGCGCGTGCCATGTTCTCGGCCTTCGAGCGTGAGAGCGCGAGCAGCATCGCGTTCCAGTCCTCCCCAAGCAGCGCGCCGGCCGTACCCTCGCCGAGCTCGTGGAGGATCATGGACTCGGTTACAGCTTCGGTCATGTCATCGAGCCCCCCCGGCGGGTCATCGTCGAAACCGGAATCGGCCAGCGCCCGGGCCATGGCTTCGTTGCGGCGGTTCCAGCGCCATTCCTCGATCTTTTCCCACAGGAACCGGCGCACTGATTCACGGCATACGAAGATGTCGCGATCGAGGAGCATGGCGGGCGGGGCCACCAGGTCGCGCGCGTATTCGCAGGACGAAATATAGACCGAAAAGCCGGACCGCGATTCGGCGCGATCAAGCGCACCAAGAAAGAAATGGGGTTTGTTGAACCGTCCGTAGCCGGCACTGTAGATGTAGCCGTGCGGCACGATTTCGCGGTTAACAGTGGCGGAATCGAAAGGGTCCGCCAGCACGGAGGCGAGCGGAAGAGCCTCGAAAGGGCTCGACGCCAGACCGTCCCACATGCGTTCGCGCTCTTCCAGCCAGGCGCCGACTTGATCGCTGGGCAAAGGACCTGCGAGGGGAATGTCGTGCTCCCAGCGGTAGAATTCGCGCATTCTCAGCAGGTAGATGCACAGCGTGGTGTCGCCGGCGTGCTGTGCGTCGGAGATGTGGCAGTTGTGCTGAACCGTGTTGATGAGGTTACCGAGGTTCCACATGGTTGCATTCGGCCCTGGCCGCGGTACCGGATCGGCCGCTACGGATATTAGTATAGGCGCGACCGTCCTCCGGCGACTAGCGCCGCGGTGGCGGGGGTAGGGAGCCGCAGCGCATCACCTGTTGCGGTGCGTCAGTATCCGGGCGCAGGCGTCGATGACGCGGCTCGCCGGCATTTCATCCAGGCAGCGGGCGCGACTCTCGAGATGCCGGTCACAGCCCTCATGGTGGCAGGGTACGCAGTCCCCGAGCCCCTGGAGCAGGATCACGTTGTTGACGTGCTGCAGCGGACCGACGCGGCAGTAGGGGCTGCGATCTTCAGCGTAGCCCGCAGGCCAGGGACCCCACTTGAGCGGATTGGTCGGACCGTAGAGCGCGACGGTGGGTGTGCCGGCAGCGGCGGCAAGATGGGTTATCGCGGTGTCCGGTCCGACGTACAGGGCGGCGCGGCGCAACAGCGTCGCCAGTCCGGCGAGGGTCAGCCGTCCGGCCAGATCAGTCACGCCGTCCCGCCGCTCACCCAGGGTCTCAGCGATATACGCCGACTCTGCCGGCCCCGGCCCCCCTGTGATGACCACTTTGAGTCCGGTCGCGGTCAGATGGGCGATGAGGTTGCGCCAACCTGCGGAGTGCCAGCGCTTGTAATGGAACATGGGCGCCGGATGCAGCACGGCATATGGTTCTTCGCGCCACGCGAAGGGGACCGTGCGGCCGAGCGCTTCCTCGTCGGCGCCGCCCGGGGGGACGATCGTGTAGGACCGCGCGATTCCAAGCAGATCGGCAAGTCGCAGGTTTTGCACCACAGTGTGGGTGTTCCGGTCATCGAACGGCGTCGCGGCGCGCAGCAGGTGCCGCTTCCAGGCTCCGCGGCTGCCGGCCGGCGGCACCGGTCCGATGCGTACGCGGCCTGCCAGCAGCGCATAGCCGATCGGGCGGTCCCCGGTCTGGGTCGAGACCGCAAGGTCGTAGCGGCGCAGCAGCGTTCCGATCAGTCTGCGATACTGCCCCAGGTCCGGGTGCTCGGGCACGGCAACGATGCCGTCGACATCGGGGTTGCCTGCGAGTATTCCGGTGGAGGATTCGTGGATCAGCACGTCGAGGCGCGCGTGCGGGTAGCCCTGGCGCAGCGACCGCAGCAGCGGCGTCGTCAGCAGCACGTCACCGATCCGGCGGGTGGCGATGACAAGAATGCTTTCGGCGCGCAACGCTGTCACCGGAGCGCTGTCCGCCAGCGATTGGGGGCGGACGCCGGGTCCGGTGGGCGGGCGGTCGTCGTGCTTTCGGAAACCTGTCATCAATGTGCCCATGCCATGGGTCCGGTCCCGGCCCCGGCCCGAACGGCTGCGGATCTTTCAGTCCCTGACGGCAAAGGCGACCAGCGACTTGCGCAGGCCCGGCACCACATCGCGCAAGCCGCTTCCGAGGGACAGGATGCGGGCAGCGCCCGGCCGCATGCGCCGTGACTTCAGGAATTCCACCCGCGGAGAAGTGAAACCCGCTTCGCGCAGCAGAAGCAGGAGTTCATCGCGGGTGAATTCGCGGTTGTGCCGCACCGGATAAAAGGAGTGTCCGTGCTCCAGGACGGGTGTAGCATGCAGGTAATGCTCCCGGTAGTCCCATGTGATGTTCTTGCCGCGCAGCAGGCGCCAGCGATTGCGCCAGCAGGCCACGTTGGGAACGTCGATCTCCAACATGCCGCCCGGTTTGAGTACGCGGCGCATCTCGCGCACGGCCGGAAGGTGCGAGTGTGAAAAATGTTCGAGCACCTGGCAGCACGTGATGCCGTCGAAATACGCATCGGGATAGGGCAGCGGCTCGATCTCGACGTTGCACTGGCGGAATGCGACGGTACGCGCTGGCGCCGGGAATTGCTCGCGCCGGTCACGGTAGTCGACAGCATGGCACTCGTGGCCGCGCAGCGTCAGCAGTGCCAGCAGCAAGCCCCGTCCGGAACCGATGTCGAGCACGCGCGCCCGCCCTGCCATGGCCGCAGCGATCAGGCTGAAGCGGTCGATGCTGCCGCGGAATTGATCTTCAAGTTCGGCGTCTGCACGTTCGTACAATCGTCCGCTGCGGGCCAGCGCGAGCGCCTCGCGCAGGACCATGCGGTGAGTCACGGATATCGATTCCACGGCATCAGGCTCGGACGCGGTCGAGATCCGCGATGATGCGCGCGAGTGTACACGCGCCGCGGCGGACACTCCAGACCGGGTGGGTTGGGCATGCAGGCAGCGCTTCAGGCATCGCTGCGGCAATGATGCGCCGCGGCATCCCCCGCATACTGGTCCAGGCCGCGCGGTGCGCGTACCGAGTCCGTCGACAGCACCGCATCGAGCCTCTGACGGTTGCCGGAAAGGGCGCCACGATCACTCTCGTTATGCCACAAGTGCAGCAGCGGCGCGGCGTAGCGCGCGCTCTTGTGGTGGACTCCGCAGCGCAGCAGCCGGACCGCAAGATCCGAGTCTTCCATGCCCCAGCCGGCGTAGGCCTCGTCGAATCCGTTGATGCGCACGAGATCGGTGCGCCACGCAGCCAGATTGCAGGTCCGTGCACTGCGCCAGGCCTGAGGTCGCAGCCTGCGCAGCCGGTGCCAGGCGGGCAGACGCAGGAGGGGCAGCAGCCGGTTGATATCGTGGCGGACTCGCGCGTGCAGCCACTGACCGAGCGTCCAGCTCTGGACCGGCAGATGCTCGTGCAGCACCCGGCGCGTGAATGCCTCGCTCAGCAGCACTCGGTTCCCGGACAGAAACCAGCCGGTTTCGGCGAGGCGCCGGTGTGCAGCGACAAAATCGGGCAGCGGAATGCAGTCTCCGTCGGTGAAAATGACGTAGTCGGCGCGGGTCCGGGACAGGGCGAGATTGCGTGCGGCGGCGGCGCGGAACCCCCGGTCTTCCTGCCAGGCATGGACGATGGCGAAAGGCGAGCGCTCTTGGTAGGTTCGGATGACGCGGGCGGTGTCCTCGGTCGAGCCATCGTCGGCCACGATAAGCTCGAAATTCCGGTCGCTCTGGGCCAGGTAGCCTTCAAGAACGGCCGATAGCGCGTCGGGGCGGTTATAGGTGGTGACGATGACCGCGATGCGCATCACTGTTGCGGTCCTCTCCGCTCGAGCAGCATGAGCTTAAGGTAGCGGTAGTACGTGCCTTCGGCATTGGAAACCGCCAGCATGAAGCCTTCGCGGCCGTCGAGGAAGCCGGCGCGCAGCACGTAGGTGCGCACGAATGCCCAGATGCCGTGGCCGATGGCGCGGCCCAGCGAGCCCTTATGGCCGCGCGCGCGCAGCATGGCGGCGCTGGCGGTGGAGTAGCGGTCGATCTTGTCCAGCACCTCCTCGAGGTTGTGAAACGCTTCGTGCAGGAGCGGTTCCTTCAGGGTGCCCGTGTTTCCCTCGACCAGCAGGCGCTCGTGCACAGGGTCGTCACTGAAGTGCGCCTGCCCGCGCCGGAACAGACGCACCACGTAGTCTGGCCACCAGCCGCCATGGCGCAGAAAGCGGCCGCAGTAGCTTGATCGCCGCGGCAGCCGGTAGGCCGCGCATGCTGTCGCGTCGGCAAGGGTGCGTTCGATCTCGACGCGCAGGGCCGGAGTGAGGTACTCGTCAGCGTCGATCGACAGCACCCAGTCGCCGCCGGCATGTCCGAGAGCGCGATTTTTCTGCTGGCCGAAACCGGGCCAGTCGGCAACATGGACGTGCGCGGTAAATTCGCGGCAGATGGCAACCGTGTCGTCGCTGCTGCCGGAGTCGACCACGATTATTTCGTCGGCCCAGGCGACCGACTGCAGGCAGCGGCGGATTACCGCCGATTCATCCCGGGTGATGATAATGACCGATAGACTCACGCAGCCCCGGAGTGCGGCGGTTGCGGGCGCGCTTTCCAGCCGGCGTACAGCAAGGCGCCCAGCCACATGTAAAACAGCCGCTCAGTGTTATCGATCAACAGGGAATTGACGAGGCAGCCGCTGGCGAAGGTGAGGACCAGCGCGCGCGCGAGGCGGCGGTCGTCGGGTGTCAAGTCCGCGGCAGCGCGCCACTGGGCGTAGAACAGGTTCAGCAGCAGCACCAGGCCCACCACGCCCAGTTCGATCATGATCAGCAGGTACTGGTTGTGCGGGTTATCCGTCATCGGCGAGTCGGTGCCGCGGATCTGACGCGCATAGGCCTGAACGAACCCTCCGGTGCCGACACCAAACACCGGATGCCGGCGGATGATCGCGAGGCTGTTGGGCAGGAAGCTCATCCGCAGTCCGATGGAGGTATGCAGATCGTGGCCGTGGCGCCAGCCGCGTACGTGCCGAATCACCCCGTCCACGCGGCGGTGGAGCGTGGCCGAGGCAAGATAACCGATGCCGCCGATCATCAATGTGGACACTGCGGCGATGGCCAGGCCGCGCCAGCCGGTCCAATCGTAGGCGAAGTACAGCACCAGCACCCCAAGTGCCAGATAGCCGCTGCGTCCCTGGACCAGAAAAAGCACGTCATAGACCGCCAGCACCGCCAGTATTATCCAGGTATTGCGCGCGCCCCGGGTCGCAGCCGACCGCGCGCGTATCGCGCACAGGTAGGCAAGGTAGGCCATGAGAATGTTCTGTGTGATGTGATCCTTGAATATGGCCGCGTCAGTTGGTTTGCCCCAGATCCAGCTGCTGGGGGGCAGCAGCCGCAGCGCCAGCAGGTAGGACAGCGCCAGGGTGAGCAACATCGCCGCAATGAAGGCATTGAGTCCGTAACGCCGGATGCGAAGGTCGCCGAACAGCGGGATCAGCAGCACCAGGAAGAGGAGGTCAATGTATTTGCCGCCGTAGTTGATCGTTTCGGACATCGGGCCGCTGCCATACAGCCCGCCGACCGCAATCATGGCGAACAGCGCCAGGACGGCGAGCGCAACCGGGTGGTGGCGGATGCTGGCGAATTTCTCGCGGAATCCGGCGCCAGCCAGCCACAGCGCCAGGATCAGAACCAGCAGCACTCCGTCCATGGCCGTTGATATGGGGATGGCAAATCCGAGGGCGACTGCGAGCCAACGGGCTGCGCGGTCCGCCTGTTCGCTGATGGTCCGGTAGTGCACGGGGTAGTCGAAGCCGGAGCCGGAGCGTTCAGGGTCGCCGTGACGAACGCTGCCACGGCAGCCGCATGTCGCCGGCGGGAACAGCCGGCGGCGGACTGGCTGCACCAGAGCCGGACTGGCCGGCGTCGGCGGAGCGCGGATGTGACGCGGCCGGCGCGCACCCGATGCCAGGCATGCTGCCGGTCCAAGATCGCCCGGGAACCCTCAATGTGCTCATAGTGTCGTTTCGAAATCCAAATAGGGCGGCCGTTCTCGTCCTGCGGTGCGGCGCCCACCCCCACCAGCGCATCACGGTGTCGGAGGCCGTTTTCCGGACGCTGGCGTTCAGCCGCCGGATTGTATGCAAAAAATCGGCGATGCGCATCTGCGCGCTGCGCTGTGTGATCCCGGAGCAGGGGGGGCGGCCGCGCGACCGGCCGATCGACTTCTTCGGCGACGGTACCCGCATCCCGCTCATCGTGGTCTCGCGCTTCTCGCGCGGAGTGGGTGTCGTGCATACCTATGCCGATCACGTTTCCTTCGACAAGTTTGTCGAGGCGAACTGGCGTCTGCCTCCGATCAGCGCCCGCTCGCGTGATAACCTGCCGAACCCGGTGACCGCTCCCGGCAACCCCTACGTCCCGGTCAACAGCCCGGCCATCGGTAACCTCATGCCGATGTCCGGTTGGGAGGCGGCCGGGAGGCCGCATTATCTACCACCGGGCGCACACTGCCAGCCGTCCGGGTGCAACCGGCGCCTGCCACGACATCCCTATCCGTCCTGCTGTGCGGCGGAGCGGCACGCGCATCCGGGGGTTGCTGCGGGCGCTGGTCAGGCCGCGGCTTGGCGCCAGGCCGGTACGGGACGGGTTGGCGCAGCGTTCCGGTCGCTGGATCTGCCGTAGCGGATGGAAATCCAGACGCCTGCGGTTGAAAACCTGCCCTGCCTGAGTAATATAGCGGCCCGGGCTCGCCTCAGCGGCGGCGATTAACCACACTTTTTCAAGAGGATCAGACATCCATGGCAAACGTCTACTACGAAACGATCACCAAGATGGAGAAAACCGGCGTGGACCAGGAATACGTCAATGGCTGGGCTTGCGGCTATCTCCATAACCCGAAGCGCGAAGAGCAGCGCGTCAATGATGCCTATGAAGCCGGCTACAGCGACGGGATCGCCCAGAAGACCGACGGCTTCTCGGCTTGGAAGAAGTAACGGCTGCAGCAGCGCTTGCCCAGGGACGGGCGGGCCAACTCAGGACGCTGCCCGGAGGCCGGTCAATGCGGGGCGGATTCCGCCATTTGGTACCACTTGCGGGCCTGCTCCTCGTCCTTTTCCACGCCCAGTCCCTGTTCGTAGATCATTCCGAGCGTCATCTGTGATCCCGTCATGCCCTGTTCGGCAGCACGGCGCAGCCATTCGATGGCCTTGAGCGGGTTCCTTTCCGTGCATTCGCCATAGAGATACATGAAGCCAAGGCCATGCTGCGCCAGGGCGTAGCCCTGGTCGGCCGCAGACTGCATCCATTTGAATGCCATCATGTCGTTCTTGACCATTCCGAGGCCGTTCTGGCACATGATGGCCAGACGATGCTGCGCCTGGGCATTGCCCTTTTCGGCTATCGGCCGGAGCAGCTGCCATGCCTGCGCGAATTCCTTGGCTTCGAAAGCTGCCATCCCGCTTGCCAGTTCAATATCGAGTCCCGACATAATCAATCTCGCCCATCCGGTCTTGTCGAACGGCCGTTACTGTAGCAGAGCCGGCTGGCGTCTGCGAACCGGGAACGGGCGGGCCACAAACGCCGGATTCGCCATCGAGGTTTCGGCGGTGGCACCTGTCCCTCTATAATGAGGGGTCGAGAGTCGGCGGAGGTTCGATGGCAATCCGGGTCAAAACGAGGTTTCGTTCGAAGGGGCCGAAAACCCTGGCGGATCGCGCCAGCGTCGTGGGCGTGACCATCTGGCGCGTGGCGCACGAGGTTGGCCGGCACATGGAGAAGGAGGAATTCCGTATCAGCTCGGATGCCCAATATACCGCGCTGCTCACGGAGATCATCGCCTTCCTGCTTCAGATCACGGACCGCATTGTCTACGGGCAGCTGGGCGAGGAGGACCGTGCGACGTTCATGAACGCGCTGGGCCTGCACCTGGCCAAGACCATGGAATCGAACCTGGCCGATTTCCTGGGACCCGGAGACCATATTGGTCCGTTCATTTCCACGCTCAATGCGCGTGCCGCAGACTACGCCGAATTCGAATTTGGCGAGCAGGGTCCGGGCTACGGGTTTCTGCGTTACCTCGGAGAAAAGGCCGCGGAAGTGATGGCGGTTACGGACAATCGGTGGGTCATCGAGCACATCATGGAAATCGAGGCGCCGGGCGCAATCAAGACGGTCAAGCGCGTGATTGGAGAAGTGCTGGGCATTCGCGTGCCCGAAAGTTGATGTAATATTTGAATAATAGTTCATAATATACTGTTTAAACATAATTAAATTGCCGAAATCCCGAAACGGGACAGAAGGCTCGGGCCCGTATGGAAGACATCAATCCGCTGTTGCATAGACTGGACGATCTCGGAAAGCGCGCTGCTGCGCTCAGGGGGTATCTTTGACTTTGCCGGCAAGCAGGAACGCCTGGCGGAGGTAGTGCGCGAACTCGAGCAGCCGAACGTCTGGTCCAATCCCGGGCGCGCACAGGAACTTGGACGCGAGCGCGCACGTCTGGAAAACGTGGTCGCCACCCTGCAGCGGCTCGATGCCGGGCTGCAAGACGCGGGGGCGCTGCTGGAGCTCGCGCGCGAGGAAGCCGACGAAGGTGTGCTGGTGTCGGTCGCCCGCGATGTCGAGGGGCTGGAGCAGCGGCTGTCCCAGCTCGAATTCGAGCGGATGTTCGCGGGCGAAATGGATCATGCCAACGCCTACCTCGACATCCAGGCTGGATCGGGAGGCACCGAGGCGCAGGACTGGGCGCAGATGCTGCTGCGCATGTACCTGCGCTGGGGCGAACGGCGCGGTTTCGGTACCGAACTGGTCGAGCAGTCCGACGGGGAAGTCGCCGGTATCAAGAGCGCGACGGTCAAGTTCATGGGCGACCACGCCTACGGCTGGCTTCGCACCGAGACCGGCGTCCACCGCCTGGTGCGCAAATCTCCGTTCGACTCCGGAAACCGGCGACACACCTCGTTTGCCTCGGTATTCGTCTACCCGGAAGTCGATGAGGATATCGACATCGACATCAATCCCGCAGATCTGCGCGTCGATACCTACCGTGCCAGCGGTGCCGGCGGGCAGCACGTGAACCGCACCGAATCCGCCATACGCATCACGCACGTGCCTACGGGCATCGTCGTGCAGTGCCAGAGCGACCGCTCCCAGCACAAAAACCGTTCGGCCGCGATGTCCATGCTCAAGGCGCGCCTGTACGAGGCCGAACTGCGCCGTAAACGCGAGACCCAGCAGAAGCTGGAGGAATCAAAGTCCGATATCAGCTGGGGCAATCAGATCCGCTCCTATGTGCTCGACCAGTCACGCATCAAGGACTTGCGTACGGGCGTGGAGGTCGCAAATACTCAGGCCGTGCTGGACGGCGACCTCGACCGCTTTATCGAGGCCAGCCTGAAGAGCGGGCTCTAAAGAATGTCCCTGCAACACGGGTCCGGCGCGCGCCGAGCGGCTGCCGCCGGTTAACCGCACGGTCTAGCCGCCATTCGAGGATCATGAACTTGTCATCCGCCGACGACCACACCCCCCCCTCCGTTTCCGACGAGAATGCGCAGATCGTCCAGCGTCGGGCCAAGCTTGCGGAGCTGCGCGAACGGGGGCTGGCATTTCCCAACGACTTCCGCCGCGACGTCGTGGCGGGTGAACTGCACGCGCGTTACGACGGTTCCGACGTCGCGACGCTCGAGGCGCAGCCGGTGCGGGTGCGGGTGGCGGGCCGTCTCATGACGCGCCGTGTCATGGGCAAGGCGAGCTTCGTGCACTTGCAGGACATGTCCGGGCGTATCCAGCTCTACGTGCAGCGCGATGTGCTCGGGGAGACGGCATACCAGGAATTCAAGAAGCTGGACATCGGCGACATCCTTGGAGCAGAAGGGACGCTGTTCAAGACCAAGTCAGGAGAACTGTCGGTGCGGACCGATTCGCTGCGGCTGCTTACCAAGGCGCTGCGGCCGCTGCCGGAAAAGTTTCACGGACTGGCGGACCAGGAGACGCGCTACCGCCAGCGCTATCTCGACCTGATCATGAACGAAGTGACGCGGACAACCTTCCGTGTGCGTTCGGAAATCGTCAGTTTCTTGCGCCGCTTTCTGACCGATCGGGGATTCATGGAGGTCGAGACTCCGATGATGCAGGCGATCCCCGGCGGCGCCACGGCACGGCCGTTTGTCACCCATCATCATGCGCTCGATATGCAGCTGTTCCTGCGTATTGCCCCGGAGCTTTACCTCAAGCGTCTGGTCGTGGGTGGTTTCGAGAAGGTCTTCGAAATCAACCGCAACTTCCGCAACGAGGGCCTGTCGACGCGGCACAACCCGGAATTCACGATGCTGGAGTTCTACCAGGGCTATGCGGATTACCACGACCTGATGAACCTCACCGAAGAAATGCTGCGCGCGCTGGCGCTGGAGATTGCCGGCACAAGCCGGCTGCGCTACCAGGGCGAGGATTACGAATTCGGCAGGCCGTTCGCACGCATGACCGTCAAGGAATCGATCCTGCACTTCAACCCTGACATCGCTGCCCCCGACCTGGACGCGCCGCAGGCGGCCCGTCGCGTCGCCGCCGGCCTGGGCATCCCGCTCAAGGAAAGCTACGGGCTCGGCAAGCTCCAGATCGAGATCTTCGAAAAGACAGTCGAGCCGAAGCTCCGGGATCCGACGTTCATCACCGCCTATCCGACCGAGGTCTCACCACTTGCTCGGCGCAACGACCAGGACCCGTCCGTAACCGACCGATTCGAGTTCTTCGTCGGCGGGCGCGAGATTGCCAATGGCTTCTCGGAACTGAACGATGCCGAAGACCAGGCGGAACGCTTCCGCCGGCAGGTTGAGGAGAAGGAGGCCGGCGACGAGGAGGCGATGCATTTCGACGCCGATTACGTGCGTGCGCTGGAGCACGGAATGCCGCCGACTGCCGGAGAAGGGATCGGGGTCGACCGGCTGGTGATGCTGTTCACCGACTCCCCCAGCATACGCGACGTGATCCTCTTCCCGCACATGCGTCCGGAATCCGGAGGAAGCTGAGCGCTCCGCAGCGGCTCAAGCCACCAGCAGGTTCTTCATCTCGTTCACGTCGGACCGCGCCTCTTCGAGGGCGGCGATGCTTTGGTCAGGAGTGAGGCCGAGGATGGTGAAGGCCGGTATCGTTCTCCAGTCGATGCGGGTGAAACGGTGGCTGGTGCCCAGATAGCTGTGCAGGTTGGCCACCAGCACGACGTCGACATAGTCGATCGTCTCGGGGATGCGCATCAGATCCTCGTGCTGGGCGGCGACGGCCACAAGCTCCGGAGGAAACTTCCACGCCTCCAGAATGACCCGGCCCACCGACGCGTGCAGCTTGTCGATGACCTCATCCAGCATGACCGGGTTTCCGGCAAGCTCGGGTACGTCCTCGGCGCGTGCCAGAATGGGAAGAGCGCCGATATCGTGCACCAGTCCGGCCAGCAGGGCTTCGTCGGGCTTGAGCGTCGTGAACTTGCGCGCAAGCGCATGGCTGATCGCGGCCACGTCGGTGCTGTGTTCCCACAGGCGCTGCATCCGCTGCTTGAGCGCCGGCACGCGGGTACGGTACATCTGCTGCATGATGAGACTGGTGACGAGGCTGCGTACCTGCGGCACTCCGAGGCGCGCGATCGCGGTCTGTACGCTCTCGATGCGGTTGGTGCCGCGAAACAGCGGGCTGTTCGCCACCTGGATCAGGCGTGCGCTAAGGGCTGTGTCGGCGCTGACGATGCGGGCGATGCGGGCGGCCGGCGCGTTGCCGTCGGAAACCGCTTCGCGGACCTTCAGTGCCACTTCCGGAAGTATCGGAAGCTTGAGACGGTTGGTCTTGATGTCGTCCAGCAGGGTGGAGACAAAACGATCGATGGTTACTTGCACGGTTACGTGGCCTCGTGTTTATGGGTCAGAGCCCCGGGCAGTGGTGCGGCGTCCGGACTGCGCTTATTCGCTGGGGACCTCTCCGAAGCATAGACGATCGGCCGCGAAGCGGCGGGGCGGTTGTGAATCTGCTTCGGCGTGGCATAATTTTTCCCATGAGCCTGAAGACCTGGCCGCCGGCCATCTTTGTCATGGGGCCGACCGCGGCCGGCAAGACCCGGCTGGCGCTGGCCCTGCATGCATGCCTGCCTGTCGAAATCGTCAGCGTCGATTCCTCCCAGGTTTACCGCGGTATGGATATCGGCACCGCCAAGCCCAACCTTGAGGAACAGGCCTGCGCCACTCATCGGCTGATCGACATCCGTGATCCGGCACAGGCCTATTCGGCGGCGGAGTTCCGCGCGGACGCGTTGCGCGAAATGGCGGCGATCACTGCCGCGGGCCGCATCCCGCTACTGGTGGGTGGCACCATGTTCTATTTCCGGGTCCTGGAAGCGGGTCTGTCACAGCTGCCTTCCGCCGATCACGCGGTGCGCCGCAGACTTGCCGAGGAAGCCGGGCTTGCCGGATGGCCGGCGATGCACGAGCGGCTGCGCCGGTGCGATCCGGCCACTGCCAAGCGCATCGACCGGCACGATGCGCAGCGCATTCAGCGGGCACTGGAGGTGATCGAAGTCAGCGGCAGGCCCTTGAGCGAGCTGACGGCGGGCCCGCGCCCGGCCCTGCCTTATCGTGTGATCAGGCTGGCGGCATGTCCGGGGGAGCGGTCGGAACTGCATCGACGTATTGCTGTTCGTTTTCACGGGATGCTGCAACAGGGATTCGTCGCCGAGGTCGAGGCGCTGTGGCGGCGGGGAGACCTGTCTGCTGAACTGCCGTCGGTACGCACGGTGGGCTATCGCCAGGTGTGGGGATACCTGAGCGGAAACGTCAACTACCAAGAAATGGTCGAAAGGGGTATCATCTCCACACGGCAGCTCGCCAAACGCCAGTTGACCTGGCTGCGTGCCGTCCGGGATATAACATGGTTCGACAGCAGTCAAAGCGGATTCGAGCGCAGGGTTGCGGAACGTTTATCCGGAAGTTTGTGACTATAGAGGGTATAATTTTCAGTGGGCCCGGCGCGGATCCCCGGGAGTTTCCGACCTAGAGTGCCGCAGTGGGCACGGATGATAAGAACAGGAGAACTGTCATGAGTCAGCAAAGAGGGCAGGCGCTACAAGACCCTTACTTGAATGTCCTGAGAAAGGAACGGGTCCCGGTATCGATATTTCTGGTCAACGGGATCAAGCTGCAGGGACAAATCGAATCCTTTGACCAGTTTGTGGTTTTGCTGAAGAATTCGGTCAGCCAGATGATCTACAAGCATGCCATATCCACCGTGGTTCCCAGCCGTCCGGTGAAGTTTTCCATTGAGCATTCCGACGACAGCGAAAAAGCCCCAGGTAACGAGTAGTCCGGTGCGCCAGGGCGCCGGCAGGCCGGCCGCAGAGCGCGCGGTCGTGGTCAACCTGTGTTTTCCGGACAGCGAGGCGGAAAACGAGGTCGATGAGCTGCAGCTGCTCGCCCAATCCGCCGGCGCCGAGGTATGTGAGGTAGTGCTGGGGAACCGCCAGCGGCCGGATGCTGCGACCTACATCGGCAAGGGCAAGGCGGACGAGGTGCGCGCCGCGGTGCTGCGGCACCAGGCGGACCTGGTTCTGGTCAACCACGACCTCTCGCCCGCCCAGGAACGCAATCTCGGGAAGATCACGGACAGCCGTGTGCTCGATCGCACCGGCCTGATCCTCGATATTTTTGCGCAGCGCGCACGCAGCCACGAGGGCAAGCTGCAGGTCGAGCTGGCGCAGCTCGATCACCTGGCCAGCCGCCTGGTGCGCGGATGGACCCATCTGGAACGGCAGAAGGGCGGCATCGGTCTGCGTGGTCCCGGCGAGACCCAGCTCGAAACGGACCGGCGGCTCATCCGCGAGCGGGTGAAACACCTGAACCGCCGGCTTGCCAAAGTCCGCGGCCAGCGCGCCGGACGCCGGCGGGCGCGCAACAAGATTCCAATACCGACTGTGTCGCTGGTGGGTTACACCAATGCCGGCAAGTCGTCGCTGTTCAACCGGCTGACCGGAGCAAGCGTGTATGCCGCCGACCAGCTGTTCGCCACGCTCGATCCGACCATGCGGCGGGTGGAGCTGCCGGGTCGCGCGAGCATCATTCTTGCCGATACGGTGGGCTTCATCCGGCACCTGCCTCACAAGCTGGTCGAGGCATTCAAATCGACGCTCGAGGAAGTGACAGAAGCCGACCTGCTGCTGCATGTGGTGGATACGGCCAATCCGGAGCGGCGGGATCAGGCGCAGCAGGTGGATCAGGTCCTCGCGGAGATTCATGCGGAGCATCTGGACCGGATCACGGTTTTCAACAAGATTGACCGGTCCGGCGAGCTGCCGCGGGTGGAACGGGACGCATCCGGAACGGTGAGAAAGGTATGGCTGTCAGCAGCCACCGGCGCCGGAGTGCCGATGCTGCTGGATGCGCTGGCTGAGCACTACCGCCGCCACCGCGTCACCCGTTGCCTGCTGCTGCCGTCGGCTGCCGGGCGGCTTCATGCGCTCATCCATTCGCGCCTGTTTGTCGCGGACGAGGCGGTGCTGCCGGGCGGACAGTGGCAGATGGAAGTCGAGATCGGCCAGCCGGATTTTGAATGGCTCATGCAGCAGGACGACTTCCGACCGGAATATCTCGTGCCGGCGCGGTCCGAAGAGCGGGCAGGCGCCGTGTCGTAAACCCAACCTACCGTCGCGGGTGGCGGGACCGCGGATTTCGCCGCGGCGCAGGGTGCAGTTTTCGTGCGTCCTGTTAAAATGCCGCAGCGCGCAACCGGCGCACGGCGCAAATACAACGAGGGGAAGATCGTGGCTTGGAACGAACCCGGCGGCTCGGGGGGGAAAGATCCCTGGGGTCAGCGCAAGAGGGATCAGGGACCGCCTGACCTGGATCAGATCGTCCGGAACATCCAGCGCAAGCTCGGGGGATTGTGGGGAGGTGGCCCCGGCCGTGGAGGGGCCGGCGGCGGGCACATGGGCCGGTTCAGCTTCAGCGCCATCCTGATTGCCGTGGTGGCCCTGTGGATGGCCAGCGGCTTCTACATGATCCGGCAGGGTGAGCGCGGCGTGGTGCTCGAGTTCGGCCGCAACGTGGCGGTGACCGAAGCCGGCCTGCACTGGCATTTTCCGTTTCCGATCGAAACAGTGGACAAGGTCAACGTGCAGCGCGTATACGTCGTGCAGATCGGCTACCGCAGCAGTGATCGTGCAAGTGGATCACGCAAGGTCCCGGGCGAATCCGAGATGCTGACCGGTGACGAAAACATCATCGACATTGAACTGGCAATCCAGTACAAGATCAAGGACCCCGTCGCCTTCCTGTTCGATGTTCGGGATCCGACCGAGACCATTATCCAGGCCGCGCAGTCGGCGGTGCGCGAGGTGGTCGGCCAGGCCAAGATGGACTTCGTGCTGACAAACGGACGCGGCGTCGTTGCCCAGGAAACCCAGACGCTGCTGCAGAAGATCCTGGACAAGTACCATTGCGGCATCCATATCGTGACCGTGCAGATGCAGGATGCGAGACCGCCGCAGCAGGTGACCGCCGCATTCGAAGATGCCGTGAAGGCGCGTGAGGACGAACATCGGGTGATAGACCAGGCACAGGCCTATGCCCGCGACATCATCCCGCGTGCCAAGGGCGCGGCTGCCGGCATGGTGTTGGAGGCGGAGGGGTATCGCGCGAGCGTCATCGCAAAGGCCGAAGGCAATGCCAGCCGGTTCGGGCAGATTGTGACCCAGTATGACAAGGCGCCCAAGGTCACACGCGAGCGCTTGTACCTGCAGACCATGCAGAAGGTCCTGAGCAGCACGACCAAGGTGTTTGTAGACCTGCCGCGCGGGAACAACGTGATCTATCTGCCGCTTGACCGCCTAGCGGGCAAAGCCGGTCTTGCCGGTTCGGGCGGCACGCCCCAGACCGCGCCGGAACCGGGCACTACGACGGCGCCCGAAGGTGCCGCTCAGAGCAGTGCGATCGGCGTGCTGCGTGGCAGGGGGAGATAGCCCATGAGCCATAACAAGGTGCTCTCGCTGGTTGCGGTCATCGTGCTGTTGTTCATTGTCGCGAACGGAGCGGTCTACACGGTGAGCGAAGGCCAGAAGGCCGTCGTCACCCGCTTCGGCCAGGTAATCAGCTACAACGACCAGCCGGGTCTGCACTTCAAGACGCCGTTCGTGGAGACGGTCCAATACTTCGACGGGCGGGTTCAGACGCTCGATACCGAGCCGGAGACGTTCCTGACCATCGAAAAGAAAAGTGTTGTCGTCGACTCCTATGTCAAATGGCGCATTTCCAACCTGCTGAAGTTCTATGTCGCAGTCGGCGGCAACGCGCTGCAGGCTCGCGAGCGCCTGGCCCAGGTGGTGAACTCCGGCCTGCGCAACGAGTTCGGTAAGCGCACCGTGCAGGAAGTGATCGCCGGCGATCGCAGCAAGATCATGCGCTCGATCACGGCCGACACCAACCGGCGAGCTGCCGAGTACGGCATTCAGGTGATCGATGTGCGCATAGACCGCATCGACCTGCCCAAGCAGGTGAGCGAGTCCGTATACCAGAGGATGCGCGCCGAGCGTACCCGCATCGCCAAGGCGCTGCGGGCCGACGGCGCCGAGGCAGCCGAAAAGATCCGGGCCGCCGCCGATCGCCAGCGCGAGATCATCCTGGCCGACGCCTACCGTCAGGCCCAGCGCATACGGGGCGAGGGTGACGCCAGGGCGGCGGAAATCTATGCGCGCGCATACCGCGTGAATCCGCGGTTCTACGCGTTCTACGGAAGCATGAATGCGTATCGCAAGAGCTTCAGCTCCAAGCATGACGTCATGGTCGTCGACCCGAGCGCGACGTTCTTCAAGTATCTGAAAAACCCGCAGCAGTGAACCAGACTGCATATTCCATCGGCCGCGGACGGAACCTGCGGCGGGCATGATGATAAGATGGCATGACCTGGGCGCAGCGTTCGCCCTGCTGCTGGTGCTGGAGGGCATACTGCCGTTTCTCAGCCCTGACCGCTTGCGCAGGATCCTGCGGCTTGCCGACAGCATGGGGGACCAGCAGTTGCGATTCATTGGAATTACCAGCATGCTGCTCGGGCTCGTGCTGCTCTATGTCATAAACCGCTGATCCGCGACTTGATCCCTAATCCCGGGCGAATCGACCATGTCGGACAAAGACCGCTGGCTGCTGCCGGAAGGCATCGAGGAAATCCTGCCTGCGGAGGCATTCCGCCTCGAGGCCCTGCGCCGCTGCCTGCTCGACCTGTTCTTCAGCTGTGGCTACGAGCTCGTGATGCCGCCGATGATCGAATTCCTGGAATCGCTGCTGACCGGGACCGGACGGGATATGGACCTGCAGACCTTCAAGCTGACCGACCAGCTCAGCGGCCGGCTGATGGGCGTGCGGGCCGACATGACCCCGCAGGCGGCGCGTATCGACGCGCATTACCTTAAACGCGATTTCCCGGCACGGTTGTGCTATGTCGGAACCGTCCTGCGCACGCGTCCCGATGAGTTTGCCGGTTCGCGCGAACTTCTGCAGGTGGGGGCGGAGCTGTTCGGTCATCCGGGTCCGGAGAGCGACATTGAGATCGTCGGGCTGATGCTGGCGGCACTGCGGGCTGCCGGCTTGCAGGAGGTGCACGTGGATCTCGGTCACGTGGGTGTTTTCCGGCAACTTGCCGCCGCAGCACGGATCGATGCCAGCGTGGAGGGCGAGTTGTTCGAGGCCCTGCAGCGCAAGTCGCGGCCGGAAATCGAGGCGCTGCTCGGCCGATGCGATCTCGCGGCGGACGCGAGGCGCTGCCTTGCCGCCCTGGTCGATCTCAACGGGGGAGACGAGGTACTCGCGCAGGCGCGTACGCTCCTCAGCGGGGCTCCGGGCGCTGTCAGCCAGGCGCTCGATACCCTGCAGGCGGTGGCCGCTTCGATCCGGCGCGACCATCCGGAGGTGCCGGTGTACTTCGATCTGGCAGAGCTTCGCGGATACCGGTACTACACCGGGGCCGTGTTTTCCGCCTTCATTCCCGGCCATGGGCACTCGGTTGCCCAAGGCGGGCGCTATGACGGAATCGGACGGGCCTTCGGGCGCGCGCGTGCGGCAACCGGATTCAGCGCCGATCTGCGGTTGCTGTCGAGGCTCGTGCCGGCTGCGGGCGCAGTGAATAGCGGAATTCTGGCGCCATTCTCCGACGCTGATGGGCTGCGGCAGCGCATCAGCAGCCTGCGTGCGGCCGGCGAGCGCGTCGTGGTGCGCCTGCCGGGCACCGACGCGAGTGCCGCCGCCCTTGGCTGCGACCGGGAGCTCGTTGAGCACGACGGCAAGTGGACGATCGTGCAGGTCCTGCAGACATAATCCATCAACCATACAAGTCAGGTGCTATGGGCAAGAACGTCGTGATTATCGGCGCCCAATGGGGCGATGAGGGCAAGGGCAAGATTGTTGACCTGCTTACCGACCGGGCACACGCGGTGGCGCGGTTCCAGGGTGGCCACAATGCGGGCCATACGCTCGTCATTGACGGAAGGAAGACGGTTCTGCACCTGATCCCGTCCGGGATATTGCGGGCCGGGGTGAGCTGCCTGATCGGCAATGGCGTAGTGCTGTCGCCGCAGGCGCTGTTCGAAGAAGTGGAGGAGCTCGAACGCAACGGCGTGCCGGTGCGCGAGCGCCTGCGCGTGAGCGATGCTTGCCCGCTCATCTTGCGCCACCATATCGCGCTGGACGCGGCCCGCGAAAAGGCGCGCGGCAAATCGGCCATCGGCACGACCGGTCGGGGGATCGGGCCTGCGTACGAGGACAAGGTGGCCCG
Organism: Pseudomonadota bacterium; assembly: GCA_021785795.1. The sequence goes on along the minus strand of JAJYEK010000008.1, from coordinate 32,230 downwards.
GCGCGGGCTGAGAGTTGCGGATCTGCTGGATGCCGAGCGGTTTGCAAGCAAGCTGCGGGAAGTCATGGACTACCATAACTTCGCGCTCACCCAATACTTCAAGTGCGATCCGGTCGACTACGGGCAGACGCTCGACGAGAATCTGGGGCTTGGCGAACGGCTGCGCCCCCTGGTGGCGGACATCCCGGATATGCTCGACCGCCTGGGCAGGGAAGGGAAGTCGGTGCTGTTGGAAGGCGCCCAGGGGACCCTGCTCGACATCGACCACGGCACCTACCCGTATGTCACGTCATCAAATACCAGCGCCGGTGCCGCCAGCTGCGGCACGGGAATCGGTCCGCTGCGCCTGGACTACGTACTGGGCATCACCAAGGCCTATACGACACGCGTTGGTGCCGGTCCGTTTCCGACTGAACTGTTCGACGCGGCCGGCGAACGCCTGGGCGAGCGCGGAAAGGAGTTCGGGGCGACAACGGGGCGCAAGCGCCGGTGCGGCTGGTTCGATGGCGCCGCCATGCGCCGGGCCCAGCAGATCAATGGTTTCAGCGGGCTGTGCATCACCAAGCTCGATGTGCTCGACGGCTTTGATACGATCCGTCTCGGTACCGGCTACCGTTGCGACGGAGAGGAACGATCCACATCGCCGAGCGGCGCTGAGGCGCTTGCATCCTGCGAGCCGATGTACGAGGAACTGCCCGGCTGGAAGGAGTCGACGATCGGAATCCGGGACTTCGACAGGCTGCCGCCGAACGCCCGGCGCTATCTCAAGCGCATCGAGGAACTGGTGGAGGCGCCGATCGACATCATTTCGACCGGCGCGGAGCGTGACGACACGATCGTCCTGCGGCACCCGTTCGCCTGATACCGCGTGGCTCCGGCCGCCGTACGGTTGTTTTACCCCATTATGATATAATATTTCATCATAGGTTCGAGTACGGAGGTCCGAGATGATCTCAAGAGCCCGCCGTCGTACGAACGCCCAGCTCGTCCGAGCGGCCGAAATGTGCGCTCAGCATGGCGCGCAGCTGACCGAGCTGCGCCGGCATGTCCTCGGCCTGATTCTCGAGGCCGGTGGCCCCATGACCGCCTACCAGTTGCTCGACCGGCTCAAACGGACTCACAAGGGCGCAGCACCGCCGACGATTTACCGGGCGCTCGACTTTCTGATCGAGCAGCGTCTGGTCCACAGGATCGAGCGTCTTAATGCGTTCGTTCCTTGCGTGGAGGCCGGACATCTGCATCCGGCCCAGTTTCTGATCTGCTCCCAGTGCGGGGTGGTGTCGGAAATCGAGAGCCGGGCGGCGGCCAGCGCGCTGGAACATGCCGCCGAGCGGGAAGGTTTCCGTCCGCGCAGCACCGTCGTCGAGATCGAAGGCGTCTGCGCTGCCTGTCGTACCTGAAACGCGCTTGCGCCCGGTAATTTCGGGCCGGGTCGGCCGAGTTTTTATGTCGTGACCGCATTCGATCGGCCGGTACGGCAACCGGTGGCCGGACCCTGGGAATTTCCCGGCTTTACTGGACACGAGAAACCCACGCATTCTCATTCTACGATTCCGTGCTGGAACGAACCTGGAAAGTGGCATGGAGATCACGAACCGCTCGGTACGCAGCCAGCAAAGGTATGGCGGGACGGCTTCCTATTGCCTGTCGTCTCGGTCTGGGGCAGCAGCAGGCCGGCGGCCTGCCTGATCGGCGGTGGGGCCATAGGCCTGGCTGCCGATGTGCCGGCAGTGCTTCAGGGCAATGGCAGCGACAATCTCACCGTTACGAGCAAGGAGACGTTCCGCTCCATGGCCCAGGTTGCAGCCGGCAACACCGATCCGGCCGGCACGCTCTTCCGCAGCGCAGTCGGGTATGGTCGCGCGGCATGTCTTCCGGCGGCGCCATGAAGAACCAAATCGCCGGTGGGACATCATCGTGTGCGCCGGCGCTTTGATTGTTTTTCAGACAACAGCAAGATCCGGAGTGTTCGGACGCGGTCTGTCGCCTTAGAGTGCGGATATCGAACCTCCAGACAAGGGGCGTGGATATGTCCAGAAAAGCCGGGAATCTTGCCGAGGCCGCAGTGCGGGATCGGCGCTGGACCTCGGTCGTGGCGCGCGATCGGGGGACGGACGGCCAGTTTTACTATGCGGTGGTGACGACAGGCGTTTACTGTCGGCCGTCTTGCGGTTCGCGCACACCACGACCCGAGAATGTCCGCTTTTTCCGGACGGCCGAAGAGGCTGAGCGGGCGGGGTTTCGGCCCTGCAAGCGCTGCCGGCCGGGCCAGCCGTCGCTTGCCGAGCGACAAGCCGAGCTGGTGGCGGGGGTCTGCCGGCAGATTGCATCCGCCGCGACGCCGCCGAGCCTCGCTGCACTGGCGCAGAGCGCCCGGATGAGCACCTATCACCTGCATCGTGTCTTCAAATCGGTCACCGGAGTGACGCCGAGGGCCTATGCCGCCGCCCAGCGGGGAAGCCGGATCCGTGAAGAACTGGCTCGCGGCAGAACGGTGACCGAAGCGATCTATGGGGCGGGTTACAGTTCCAGCGGTCGCTTCTACCAGGAATCAGACCGCCTGCTGGGCATGACGCCGAAGAAGTTCCGCGCCGGGGGCGCCGGTACCGTGATTCGCTTCGCCGTGGGCCAGTGTTCTCTCGGCGCGATACTCGTGGCAGCCAGCGAACGCGGCGTCTGCGCCATCCTCATGGGCGACGATCCCGCAGCCCTGGTCCGCGACCTCCAGGATCGCTTCCCGAAAGCCCATTTAATCGGCGGCGATTCCGGCTTCGAGCAATGGGTCGCAAAGGTGGTCGGCTTTGTCGAGATGCCCAAGGTGGGCCTCGATCTGCCGCTCGACTTGCGCGGGACGGCGTTTCAGCTGCGGGTCTGGCAGGCGCTTCGGGAAATTCCGGCGGGATCCACGGCGAGCTATTCGCAGATTGCGGTCCGTATCGGTCGTCCGACATCGGTGCGCGCGGTTGCCCGCGCATGTGCCGCCAACATGCTCGCGGTAGCTATTCCCTGCCATCGTGTGGTGCGCAGTGACGGCAAACTCTCCGGCTATCGCTGGGGGATCGAACGCATGCGGGTGCTGCTCAGGCGGGAAGAGGAGCGATAAGGCGTGACCGGCCCCGAACGGCGCAGGGTGTGACCGGCGTTGATCTTGGCAACAAGGCCGCGCTGCGCCGACTGAAGATTCGCGGGCGGCGCTTGAGTCGCAAGGTGGAAGCGGCGAAAATGCATGCTGGATTTGCACCGAACGCGAGATTGCCCAAAGGCACGAGGCTGCCGGTTTCAAGCAATCGCAAAAATTCTGCTGCGACATTGGCAAGGCCGCACGCCCGCGTTGCCCATGTCCGAGCAGATTGACTCATAAGCTCACCACAAGAATCTGTCGCGAAAACCAAGCGGTGGTGATTGAGGATTTGCACGTCAGGGAGATGCTGCCGAACGACAAGCTCGCCCGCCCCATCAGTGACGTGGGCTCTGGGAAGTTTCGCTCGCAGATCGACTACAAGACCAAGCGCTACGGTACCCGGTTGGTTATTGCCGACCGTTGGTACCCGGGCAGCCGCCTGTGCGCGGTCTGTGACTGGAAAAACGAAGCGCTGACGCTTAAGGACCGGCAGTGGACGTGTGCGCAGTGCGGCACACACCACGACCGCGACGGCGCTGAACCTGAAACGGCTGGCCACCGCAACGGCCGTACCGGTGGCGAGTCCGTCCGGTAACGGCGGCGCTGCATCTGGAGTGGTTCCAGATGCAGCCGGCAAAGCCACGCCTGTCAGACACGAGTTCGGTCAGCAAGGCGGTTCGGGGCAGGAAAAGAATCGTGCGCACTTTGGCGCACTTTCTCGATAGCAGGCCGTCCACCGAAGTCATGTGACCGGCCCGGAGAAGATCCTCTGGAGCTGAATCGGTGGGCACGGGACCGACCCGTAGGAGCAGAATACGCAACAGTCGCCCGGCTTGGGGCGCAGCAGCACGCCACAGGACGGACAGGGATCGTAGAACTGGCAGGCGTCCATCGGCATGGTCCGCTGCCAGGTGAATCCGCAGTGCGGACAGGTCAATATCGATTCGAAAACGACGGATTCCATCCAGGCCTCCGGTGGTGACCGCTGAAATGGGGTTTCGGGTGGTGCAGTGCTGGGTCTGGCCGCTGGATCAGGGAGGCGTTAGCCTACACCTTTTCCGGGCTTTCGTGACATCCCTGTTGCCGGGTGCGCCGATGCCGGCGCGAGATGAAGCCTTGCGGTGTCACGGGACGATTGCAGGCGCGCACCATTGCTATTTCGAGGACGCGGCCAGCGGCCCGCCCGACGGCCGCCGCAATGACGCGAGCAGGTAGACGGCCACGCTCAGGGCGGTGATCCAGAAGCTGCTGGGCCAGTCGCTGTAGTAGGCGAGAGCGATGCCGGCCCATGCTTCGACAAGAGCCAGCAGGGCGGAGAACAGCACGCCCGTCGCCACGGAACTGGTGAGGCGCTGGGCCGCTGCCGCCGGACCTACCATGAGCGCAAAAACCAGCAGGACTCCGACGATCTGCGCGCATTCCGCCGTGGCCAGCGCCACAATTGCCAAAAACAGGACTGAATAGAGACGCAGCGACACGCCCTTGGCCTCTGCCAGCTCCGGATGCACGCTGGCGAACAGCAGCGGCCGGGACACGATGGCCAGGGTAATAAGGCTGGCCGAACCCAGGGCGAGGAGCACCCAGACCGTGTGCATGCCGACCGCGAGCACATTGCCGAACAACAGGGTTGTCGCCTGGGTCGCCGATGCCGTAAAGAAGTGCAGAAAAAGCAGGCCGAGGCCGAGCGCCAGTGCGAGCACCAGGCCAATGGCGACATCGCGCTGCGCCAAGTCCTCACCCATGAACCCCATGCCTATTCCGCTGGCGACCGTTGCCAGTACTAGGCCCCAGATCGGCGCTATGCCCGCCAGTACGGCGCCGGTGGCTCCGGTAAATCCGACATGGGCCAGTGCATGGCCGGCGAATGTCTGGCCGCGCAAAACCAGGAAGTAACCGACCACCCCGCCAACGACAGCCACCACCGCAGCCGCGGCGAAGGCATTGCGCATGAAGTCATAGCGCAGCATCTCAAGCATGGCCGGAATGCCTCTGGCGTGGATCATTCATTGACGGTGCATGAATGTCGTGGCGATGTTCCTCGGCCTCCGCGCAGCAGCTTCCGGACATCACGAAAATGCGCTCCTGCACGCGTACCACTTCGATCGGCGATCCGTACAGACGTGACAGCACCGGTCCGGTTATGACCTCATCGACCGTTCCGAGCGCCGCCTGGCCGCTGCCGAGATACAGAACCCGGTCGATTGCACCGAGCAGCGCGTTCACGTCGTGGGCGCTGAACAGCACGGTGATCCCGAGATCCGCCCGCAGCGATTTCACCAGGTCAACAACCTCCTGCTGGCGATGCGGGTCGAGGCTGATCAGCGGTTCATCCAGCAGCAGCAGCTGGGGTCTGCCGAGCAGTGCCTGTGCCAGCAGCAGGCGCTGCCGCTCGCCGCCTGACAGTTCGGACAGCGGCCGGTCGGCGAGATTACGTGCGCCAACGAGCTGCAGCACGTGCCCCACTTCCGCGCGGGCGTTCCGGTCCGCGCTCGGCAGGCCGAGGCGATGGCCGTTTACCGCGCTGGTAACGAATTCACGGCCGCTCAGGCGTATGCCGGGAAGCAGGTGGCGGATTTGGGGCATATACCCGATGGCCGGATTGCCGCGCGTTGCAGGCCTTCCCAGGACCGTAACGGTGCCGCGGCGCGGAGGCACGAGTCCGAGGATGGCGCGCATCAGCGTGGTTTTGCCCGACCCGTTTGGCCCGAGCACTCCGACGAATTCACCCGTTGCGATATCAAGGTTGATGTCGGACAGGACCACGCGACCGCCTAGGACGAGGGAGAGGTCGCGCAACTCGACAGCGTTCACGGCTGATCACCTCCGAGGGCCTGTGCGACTGCGGCAAGCTCCTGCATGATCCAGTCCTGATACCGCTCTCCCGGTGGTTCGGTTTCGGTCACCGCCACAACCGGAATGTGCGATGCCTCCGCCAGACGGCGCATGCGGTCGGCCGTCGGGTCGGACACCTGGCTATTATAAATCAGCAGCCGCACCCGGTGTGACCTGAGGTCATTTTCAAGCGCGGCGATGGCGGCCGCAGCAGGTTCGGTGCCGTTCATGATTGCCAGCTGGAACGACCGGTTGCGCACGTCCATTCCGAGCGCTGCCAGCATGTAGCCGAACACCGGCTCGGTCGCGGTAACCGGCGTTCCGGCCAGCGATTTGCGCATCGCCGCGATCCGTGCCTCAACCGGCTGCATCGAACGCTCAAACTGCGCGAACCGTCGCCGATAGTCCACCCGATGATCTGGGTCGGCAGCGATGAGAGCCTGGGTGAGTTCCTTGGCGCAAGCACGCATGATGTCCGTATCGTACCAGATATGCGGGTTGTCGCCGGCGTGTTTGCCAGCCAGGGCGGCAACGTCGATGATCCGGCGCCGCGGGTTGGGTGTGGCGGCCAGCAGGTTCGACATCCAGGGGTCGTAGTCGATGCCGTTGTAGATGACGATGCTTGCGCCGGAGACAGCGCGTGCCACAGATGGGCTCACTTCGAACAAATGCGGGTCGGTGTTGGGATTGTTCAGGATGCTTGTCACGGCGACCTGTGGTCCGCCGATCTGCCGGGCGATGTCGCCGTAAAAGTTCTCGGCGGCTACGATATGAATCCGGCCAGCGGCGAGCGCCAGCGCCGGGATCAGTAGGATGCTCGCGGCAGCGAGCAGCAGCATGCGCTTCATTGCCGGCATGTTCAGCACCTCCGCTTTGTTCTTGAGCTGTCGGTCTGCGCCGAGTGGTGATGGTACACCGGTTGTCCGCGCGGATGCAATGTTATAACATTGTAGAAGCGGTCTCGGTAGGCGGCCGTGTGACGGTTTCCCATTTCCGCAGAATCATGCAATCACAACCGTAGACCTGAGCGAGGTGCGCAATGCTGGGTTGGAAAAACAAAAAACGATGGATGATCCTGGCAGTGAACGGCTTGCTGCTTGCCGGATCACGTGCGGTACTGGCACAGACTTCCGCGTTGGTGACCGATCCTTGCGCCGGTCGTTCGGCGCTGCTGGCCCTGCTCGATCGTCCGACGGTTTCCGACAGCGCCTGTGTGGTGCCCTCGGGACGGGTGGTCGCGGAAGCCGGTTACCAGTATTCTGCGCTCACCGCGCCTGGCGGCTCGTCCGACAACCTTCCGGAACTGGAACTGCGCTTTGGTCTGCCCGGGCGCAACGAGTTTGTGCTGCTGCCGCCTAATTTCAACCGACAGTATGGGGCCAGCGGGGCGCTGAGCGGCTGGTCGGCCACCACTCTGGGCATCAAGCACGAACTCGGCTATACCGCGCACTGGCTCGGGGCGGTGGAGGGCTTGGTCACGCCGTCATCGGGCAGCGCCGCCTACGGCAGCGCACGCACCGGTGCGGCCGTGAACGGCATCATCGCCTACGCGCCGAGCGCCACCACCGGAATCTCTCTGCAGGTCGGAATGAGCAGCCAGACCGAGCCGTCCCTGGCCGGAGGTGCCCGCTATACCAGCTTCAATCCGCTGCTCACATTCACGTGGGATCCGTACTGGAACTGGCAGTACTATCTCGAGGTGTTCGGGCAAAGTCACATCGGACCGGGACAGGGCTCAGGCTACGATGCCGATGGCGGACTGCAATATCTCGTTACCCCGACGGTGGAGTTGGACGTGGAAGAGGGGGTGCGGCTGCACGGGCAACTCGGCGGATTTAACCATTACACCGGAGTTGGATTCGGTCTGCTCTTTTAACCTTCGATAGCGATCCCCATATGCTGACAAGCTGCCTCGTTCCGGTGTGAAGCCGGGAGGCAGAGAGGCTCGTCCGTGAGGGCCGGCGCCGTACCGGTAGTTCAGGGGCCAATGACCCGTGCCGGATATCCTGGCGGCTGGGCGGACCGGTCGGGTCGGCGCTGTCTGCGCGGAGGCTGCCGCCCTCGACCAAGACGGAGCACGACAGGCGCGGGAGGCGATCATGGCATATCTGAGCGACGAGGTGAAAAAGGACGTCAGCCCGCAGCTGGCCAGCTTGGGAAGGCCGGTGCGGCTCATCTACTTCACGCAGAAGAATCCCTGCCGTGCATGCCGCGAACAGCAGCAGCTGCTGGAAGAGCTTGCGCTGCTGTCGCCCAAGCTTGCCCTGGAAGTCCGGGACCTTGTTGCGGATTCGGCCGAAGCGAAAGTTTATGGCGTCGACAAGGTGCCGGCGACGGTGGTTTTTGGCGACCAGGACCACGGTATACGCTTCTATGGGCTCACAGGGGGTTACGAATTCGGTTCCCTGATCGAGGCTATCGTGATGGTGTCAACCGGCGAGACCGGCCTCGATCCGCAGGTGGCGGCGCTCGCCCAGAGCGTAATCGTGCCCGTGCATCTCGAGATCATGGTAACCCTCACCTGTCCGTACTGCCCGAACATGGTGCGGCTGGCCCACCAGCTCGCGTTCGTCAACGACCGGATTCGCGCCGACATGGTCGATGCCGCCGAATTTCCGGCGCTCACGCAACGCTATGGCGTGCAGGGTGTTCCGCGCACGGTCGTCAATGAACGTCCCGCATTCGAAGGGGCGCTGCCGCCTCCTGAAGCGGTCATGGAAATCCTCAAGCAGGCGGACCCGCAGGCGTACGAGGCGCTGGATGCGGCGATGCGCACCGCACAGGGACAGCGCAAGGCAACCGAGGCGCGACCGCAGCGCGAGTACGACGTGGTGGTCGTGGGCGCGGGCCCGGCAGCCATGGCTGCGGCGCTCTATGCGGTGCGCAAGGGCCGTAAGGTCGCCGTGCTCGGCGTGCATCCGGGCGGGCAGATCACCGACACGGCCATCGTCGAGAATTATCTCGGCATGATGGAGGTCGGTGGCAGCGAACTTGCCGAGATGTTCCGCCATCATCTGGAGCGTTACCCGGTCGCCGAGCGCATGCATGCGCGCGTGACCGAGGTGCGCAGATCCGGGACCGGGTTCGAAGTCCAGGCGGATGACGGCGCCGTCTACCGTGCGGGCAGCGTAATTTACGCAGCGGGCAAGCAGTACCGCCGGCTCAATGTGCCAGGCGAATCCCGGTTCATCGGACACGGCATAGCCTTCTGCGCTACCTGCGATGCGCCGCTGTTCCGGGACCGACCCGTAGCGGTGGTCGGCGGTGGCAATTCGGCTCTGACCGCGGTTCGCGACCTGCGGCGCTATGCGCGCGAGATCCACCTCATCCATGTCCTCGACCGGTTCCAGGCTGACCAGGTTCTGATCGACGATGTGCGCAGCGCGCCGAACGTTAAGGTGTATATGCAGACGGAGGTCAGGGAATTCCTGGGAGATCAGGTCCTTTCGGGCGTGCGCCTGGCATCGGTGGATGGCAAGAAGGGGTATGACCTGCGGGTGGACGGCGTGTTTCTCGAGATCGGCTTGGTTCCGAATACCGAGCCCGTGAGCCGGATTCTCGGTCTCAATGCTGCCGCGGAAATCCCCGTGGATCGGAACCAGGCGACCAGTGTGCCCGGTTTGTTCGCGGCCGGAGATGCCACCGACACGCGTGACAAGCAGATCATCATTGCCACCGGAGACGGCGCCCGCGCGGGGCTATCCGCAGACCGATATCTCGCTCAGTCTACGACCGCTGTAAAGTGAACCGGCCGGATGCGGTGTGCGTGCCGGGCTCGAGGCGCACCATCCGGCGGTTGCGGTGGGTGCCGGCACATCATTCACGCTGCCGGGACCGCCGGCCCGGCCTTGATGTGCGTCAATGCAGCCCGCGGCGCCGGCATGCTAAGAAACGAGTACTGCGTTGTAGCGGCTGTGGCATGGCAAACGTGTTTGTTGGGTCAATACGATGACGCCGCTGCCGGTCGCGGCGGATCGATCACACTCGCATCAGCCCTTGCGATGCGGATGCCGGAGGAAGCGGTGAACTCATACGGTCGCGGTGTCCAGTGCCGGAGCGACGCCCATGCAACGTAAGCTCGCGCGGCAGTTCTTATACGACATGGTGCTCGCGCGGCAGTTCGAGCAGGCCGCAGCGGAGCAGTACACCGAGGGGAACATCGGCGGGTTTCTGCATCTGTATCCTGGAGAGGAGGCAGTGGCGGTTGGCAGCCTGCGTGCCGCCGATCCCGGCGATTACGTCGTCAGTACCTATCGTGAGCATGTGCATGCGATGGTCTGGGGCGTGAGCCCGACAGCGGTGATGGCGGAGCTGTTCGGCCGGGCCACCGGCTGCTCCGGCGGCTATGGCGGGTCCATGCACCTCTACGATGCCGGCCACCGCTTCCTCGGGGGCTATGCCATCGTCGGGGAGACGTTCGCAATTGCTGCCGGCGTCGCATACTGGCTGCGCATGACTGAATCCGCGCAGATTGTACTGTGCTATTTCGGCGACGGCGCGGCCAACCAGGGCACGTTCCACGAGACGCTCAACATGGCAGCGCTGTGGAAGCTCCCGGTCCTGTTCGTATGCGAAAACAACCGCTACCAGATCGGCACCGAAATCCACAGGCACTCTGCGGTCCCCGACATCTACCGCCACGCATCCGCCTACGGCATCGACGGCCGCCGCGTCGACGGCATGGACGTGGTTGCGGTCTACGAAGCCGCCCGTACTGCTCTGCAGCATGTGCGATCCGGGAACGGTCCCTATCTCATCGAGTGTGAAACCTATCGCTATCGCGGGCACTCGATGGCGGACCCCGGGGCCTATCGCTCGGTCCTGGAGCTTGCCGAACTGCGCGCGCGCGATCCGCTGGAGACCTTCCGACAACGGGCTCTGGCGCAGGGATGGCTGAGCGAGGCCGAGTGCGGTGACGTCGATAAGGCGGTGGAGGCAGTCGTGACCGAGGCGGTGCGCTTTGCTGCTGCCAGCCCGCAGCCCACAGATCTCGGCCGCAATGTATACAGCGAGCCTCTAGACCTCTACGGCGGACGGCCATGACGCGGCAGCGCAATGACAGTGTCGGGAGCATCGGGACAGCGCGTCCGGCGCCGGAGCTGGAGGTCTGGCAGGCCCTGAATATAGCGCTGGACCGCGCCATGGAACGTGACAGCGGGGTTTTCATCCTCGGCGAGGACGTCGGCCTGTTCGGCGGCAGCTACCGCGTGACCCAGGGACTCTACGCGAAATACGGCGAATGGCGCGTGCGCGACACGCCGATATCGGAAAACAGCTTCGTCGGCATGGGTGTGGGTGCGGCGCTCGCCGGAGGGCGGCCGCTGGTCGAGATCATGACGGTCAATTTCGCGCTCCTTGCCCTGGACTCGATCATCAACATCGCAGCCAAGCTGCGCTATATGTCCGGCGGGCAGCTAGAGGTGCCGCTGGTGGTGCGTATGCCCGGAGGTGTGGCCAAACAGCTTGGCGCCCAGCATTCGCAGCGGTTGGAGCACGTTCTCGTCAACGTTCCCGGGTTGCGTGTCGTGGTTCCAGGCACACCGCAGGATTCGTTCTGGCAGCTGTCGCAGGCGATCCTCGCGGACGATCCGATCATCGTACTGGAACATGAGCTGCTGTACTTCACCAAAGGTCCGTTCGATGCGGAGATGCCCGCTCCCCCGATGCATTCCGCGGCCGTACGCCGGGAAGGGCGCGACGTGACGCTGATGGCCTGGCACCGCATGGTGTCCGTGTGCCTGGACGCGGCCGGGCAGCTCTCGGCCCGAGGTATCGAGGCCGAGGTCATCGATCTGCGCAGCCTGCGCCCGATCGATCTGCCGCTGCTGCGCGCGTCAGTGCAAAAGACCCATCGCGCAATCGTGATCGAGGAGGATTGCCGGTTCGGCGGTGTCGGTGCGGAAATCGCGGCCACCCTGAACGAGGTCGCCTATGCGGACCTTAAGTCGCCGGTCCGCCGGGTGGCTGCGAGCGATGTACCCACGCCCTACAACGTCGAGCTCGAACGTGCCTCCATCCCGCGAACCCAGGACATCCTGCGCGCGGTGGAGGAGGTGGTCGGGGTGAGCGCCGGATGATGCCCAGGCCGGCGTCGTCGGTGGTGCATGGCAGCGTGCCGAGGCCGGAGCAATACCGCAGCGCTATGGCCGCGGTGCAAACGCGGACAGGTTGCGAAACAGGATATAAAGTGCCACCAGCGCTACCGCCGCGGAGAAAATTACGTTGAGCGTGCCTTTGCTGCCGTGTCCGAGGCGGGTAGCCAGTCGTGAGCCGATCAAGCCGCCGCCGGCACCACCGGCGAGAAAGAGTCCCGCCACCCGCCAGTCGAGCAGGCCGGAACGGGCATAGTTCAGGGCGGTAACCAGCCCGAAGGTGCCCACCGACACCAGTGAGGAGCCGATCGCGGAGATCATCGGCATGCCGGTCGGAAAGATCAGGCCTGGCACGATCAGGAACCCGCCGCCGATACCGAAGAAGCCCGACAGGAGGCCCACGACGCAGGCGGTGCCGGCCAGTCGGAGCATTGTGCCCGCGTCGGTCCGGCCGTGGCGCGCCGGCGGCCGCTGACGATCGTCCGGTCTGCCACGGCGCAACATCAGGCCGGCGATAACCAACATCAGGATGGCAAACAGAAAAAGCAGCTTCCCGGACCCGACGACCTTGCCGGCGGAGGAGCCGGCAAATGCGGCGATGGCGCCGACCATTGCGAACAGGATTGCCTCCTTCCAGCGCACATTGCCGGCGTAGGCGTGCGGCAACAGGTTGAGGAAGGCATTGGCCGACACCGCCAGCGCGGTGGTGCCGATGACTACGTGCGGACTCGGGTAGTCGACCAGGTACAGCAGCAACGGCACTGCCAGGATGGATCCGCCGCCGCCGATGAGGCTCAGGGAGAATCCGACCGCGAAGCCTGAAATCACCGACAGAGCCTGCTGTCCGGCGCTCAACACGGCGTGGCTTGTCGCGATTGCGGCGGGCATGAGATGGTGCGTTACCGCATGGCTTGCGTGCCGCTTCCCAGTGACCGGCGCTGGAACCGCCAGCGGCACTGCCATGCTGCCGGGGTGCCGGTCAACGGGTCGCGGCGGTGGCGGCCGCCGGATCTTCTGGGCGGGTTGTCTGATCTGTGCCGGAGATGCTGGCGATCATCACGATGGCCCCATTCTTGCTGCCAAGCTGCCGGGCGGTCAAGAGTGCTATCCGGGAATCACAAAAGCATCGGCGTGCGTCTCCGTAGGGGGAGCGCCCGCGCTGGATCCGCAGCCGTCGACCCCACTTCGAATTGCGCGCCGCGTCATTCCTGTTCGGCCCACGCCGCGCTACCGCAGGTCTACGATTCCGAGTACCGGGTCTGAATATATATGTATAAAAAACAACATATTGCAATTATACGCTAATGACAATTCTAGATGATGATGGTGGCTGCGGCGGAACCGAGGATTCGGATCCCAACCCGATGCCGGATGGAAGCGGATCGTTGCAGGCGATTATTTTGATTTGAATCAAGGCCCGCTGCTTCGGCATGTGTTGCCGTGTAGCAATAGCGGCAATGGGGTGCCGGGTTTGTGACCCGGCAGCAGGACACAGGCATTGAACATCGCTACGGCGCATGGCATCGAAGGGACGATCCGCATTCGCGTTTCAGCCGACTCGGCCGGGATCACGGCTGTCCGGGTGGAATCGTCCCGCAGGACGAACGCCTGCCATATTCTCGAGGGCCGGCCGTTCGAGGAGGCGCTGCAGGCAATGCCGCTGCTGTTCAGCGTGTGCGGCGTCGCGCAGGCCGGTGCCGCGGTGGCTGCGTGCGAGCAGGCCCGGGGTATTGCGGCCGGTGCACGGGAGCGCGCGCGGCGGCGGATCCTGGTAGGGGCCGAGATGGTGCAGGAGCATGCCGGGCAGCTGCTGATGGACTGGCCCGGACTGTTCCTGGCTGCCCCGCGGCAGATTGAGGACCTGGTGGCGGTCCGGCGGCATGTGTCCGGGCTGCGGCACGCGTTAGGGGACCGAATACAGCTATCGGTGCGCGAATGTGCTCCCCTGGACCTGACTGGCGCCGACCAGCAACTGTCCGGGCTCGAGGCGGCGCTGGCGCGCAGCATCTTCGGCATGCCGGCGGCGGCCTGGCTGCGGATCCGGGACTATGCGATGTTGCAGGAATGGTGGCGCCGAACGCCGACAACGGCCGCGCACACCCTGCAAGCGGTGGCCGACGGCGGGCTCGCCGATCTGGGCCGCAGCGGCGTGGGAAACCTGCCGACCATCGCCGCTGGAGCATTGTGCGAGATTTTGGATGGGGCGCAGGCTGAGCGGTTCAGTGCCTGTCCGACATGGAACGGCGAGACGTGGGAGACCGGCCCGCTTGCACGCCAGACCTGGCGGCAGCTGGTATCCGAACTGCGCCGGAGGCACGGAAACGGGTTGATGACGCGGCTCGTGGCACGCCTGACCGAACTCGCCGTTCTATCGCGGCGGATGCGGCGTTATCTGCGGGTGATGCGTGGCGGCGGTGCCGGGTGGATCGTGAGCGGTGACGAAGACGCTTCGGCTGTGCAATCGGGAACCGGCATCGTCGAAACCGCGCGTGGTCGCCTGGTGCACCGGGTGAGACTACGCGATGGAGTGGTGGAACGGTACCGGATCGTGGCCCCCACCGAATGGAATTTTCATCCCGACGGCCCGCTGGTGTGCGCGATCCGGGCGCTGCCGGCGGCGGGGGCCGCGGAACTCCGGCGCCATGTAGCCATGCTGGTGATGGCGCTGGACCCCTGTGTTGCGCACGAGATAATCGTCGAACCGGCCCTTGCGGAGGATACCTAGAACATGTGCCTGGCCATACCTGCCCGCGTAATTCGGCTCCTGGATGAGGATCGGGCGCTGGTGGATGTCGGGGGCGTACACAACGAGATCTCGCTGGCGCTGGTGGAGAATGTCGCCGTGGACGATTACGTCATCGTCCATGTCGGCTATGCAATCGCACGTCTGGATGCGGATGAGGCTGACCGGACGCTCGCGCTATTCGCGCAGATGGCCGGCCAGCACGAGGAACGCTCTGGTGAAATACATTAGCGAATTCCGCGATGGGCGCGCTGCGGCTGCCATTGCCGCCGCCATTGCCCGTGAAGCCGATCCCGGGCGCGCCTATCACATCATGGAATTCTGCGGCGGTCATACGCATGCGATCTTCCGCTACGGCATTCAGGATTTGCTTCCGGACAACATCCGGCTGGTCCATGGTCCCGGCTGCCCGGTCTGCGTGCTGCCGATAGGGCGTCTGGACAGCGCGATCGAACTGGCCGAAATCCCGAACGTCATGTTGTGCAGCTACGGCGATATGCTGCGGGTGCCGGGATCGCGCCGGCGCAGCCTGCTCAAGTCGAGGGCCGCGGGGCGTGATGTCCGCATGGTCTATTCCTGCGCCGAGGCGATTCGTCTCGCAGCCGAGAACCCGGAAAAGGAGGTGGTGTTCTTTGCCATCGGTTTTGAGACGACAACTCCCCCGACGGCAGTGGCGATCAGGGACGCGCAGCGCCTGGGGCTGAAGAATTTCAGCGTGTTCTGCAACCACGTGCTCACTCCGTCGGCAATCCAGAGCATCCTCAATTCGCCCGACGTCCGCGATATCGGTGACGTGCGGGTGGACGGATTCATCGGACCGTCGCACGTGAGCACCATCATCGGCAGCCGTGCATACGAATACTTCGCGCGCGAGTACCAGCGGCCCGTGGTGATATCCGGGTTCGAGCCGTTGGACGTGCTGCAGGGGATACTTATGCTGGTACGCCAGATGAACGAGCGCCGCGCCGAGGTGGAAAACCAGTTCAGCCGCGGCGTGACACGCTCCGGGAACGTCAAGGCACAGGCGCTGGTGGCAGAGGTGTTCGAGCTGCGCCGGACGTTTGAATGGAGGGGGCTCGGCGTGGTCCCGTACAGCGGGCTGCGGATTAAAAAACAGTATGCCCAGTTCGATGCCGAGATGCGCTTCGCGGTGCAGCCCCGCCCGGTTGCCGAGAACAAGGCCTGCGAATGCGGCGCGATTCTGCGCGGGGCCAAGAAGCCGCTCGACTGCCGCATATTCGGCACCGTCTGCACTCCGCGCAATCCGATCGGATCGTGCATGGTCTCATCGGAAGGCGCCTGTGCTGCCTACTACAAGTTCCGGCGCCGGAACGACGCAACACCGCTGCGGGCGGTTGCCGATGAATAGAGCGTTGCGGATCCTGTTTCTGAGCCATAGTTTCAACAGCCTGACCCAGCGGCTGTACGACGAGCTGGCCGAGCGCGGTCACGAAATATCTGTCGAGTTCGACATCAATGATTCGGTCACGGTCGACGCCGCGAGGCTGTATCAGCCGGATCTGGTTGTGGCCCCCTACCTGCGCCGGGCCATACCGGAGGCGGTTTGGCGGCGTCACGTATGCCTTGTGCTGCACCCCGGAATCCGTGGGGACCGGGGTCCTTCGGCGCTCGACTGGGCGATCGTCAACGAGGAAGCGGAATGGGGAGTGACGGTCCTGCAGGCGAATGCGCAGATGGACGGAGGCGATATCTGGGCGTCGGCGGGATTTCCGATGCGGGCTGCCCGCAAAAGCAGCCTGTACCGCAACGAAGTGACGGAGGCGGCCGTGACCGCGCTGCTGGCGGCCGTGGACCGGTTCCAGTCAGGCGCCTTCGTCCCGCAGCCGCTCGATGTGCGTGATCCCGCCGTGCGCGGCCGCGCCCGTCCACTGATGCGCCAGGCGCAACGCCGGATTGACTGGCTCAATGACGATAGCGCCTCGATACTGCGGAAGATCAGATCAGCCGACGGGGTGCCCGGTGTCGAGGATGAGATCTTCGGTCAGCCGTATCTGCTGTTCGACGCCTGTGCCGAGGGGAGCCTGCGCGGCCGGACCGGCGAGATTATCGCCCGGCGCGATGGCGCGATCTGCCGGGCTACGCGCGATGGCGCGGTGTGGATCGGGCACCTGCGCCGTATCGTTTCGGACGAGAGGACCTTCAAGCTTCCGGCGGTCGCCGCCCTTGGACCGCGGGCGGACGAAGTGGCTGAGCTGCCGCTGCCGCCCGATGCGACGCCCGGAGTACCGACGTACCGGGAGATCTCGTACGCCGAGGAGCAGGGGGTCGGCTATCTGTATTTTGATTTCTACAACGGTGCCATGAGCAGTGCGCAGTGCACGCGTCTGCTGCACGCCTACCGGCGCGCCTGTGCGCGACCGACGCGCGTCATCGTGCTTTTCGGCGGCAGGGACTTCTGGTCGAACGGGATCCACCTCAATGTCATCGAGTCGGCGGAGAGTCCGGCCGACGAGTCCTGGCGAAACATCAACGCGATGGACGACCTGGCGCAGGCGATTATCACAACGACGAGCCATCTGACGATCTCAGCCATGCGTGGCAATGCAGGTGCCGGCGGCGTGTTCCTGGCGCTCGCCGCGGACCATGTCTGGGCGCGCACCGGGGTCATTCTCAACCCGCACTACAAGAGCATGGGAAACCTCTATGGTTCGGAATACTGGACGTACCTGCTGCCGAAGCGTGTTGGCAGGCAGCGTGCCGAGGCCATAACGGAGAATCGTCTGCCGCTCGGGGTGTGCGCAGCCCGGCGCCTCGGTTTGATCGATGATCACTTCGGGGATACGGAGGAGGAATTCCGGCAGAGCGTGCGCGTCCGCGCGCGCGAGATTGCGGATGATCCCGCGTTCCTCCAGGCGCTGGCGTATAAGAATCAGAGGCGTTCGCGGGACGAAGACGAACGCCCGCTCCAATCCTACAGGGAGGAGGAGCTGGAGCGGCTGCGGATGAATTTCTACGGCTTCGATCCGAGTTACCATGTCGCCCGTTACCATTTTGTGCACCGCGTCCCGCACTCCTGGACGCCCCTTCATTTGGCACGCCACCGGCGTCTCGACTGGGGTCGGGAATCCGCAGAGCGGCGGCCGGGGTTCGGGGCTGGCTGACAGAAGGGCCGCGCGGCATGTCTCGCCGCCATAGCGTGCCTGAGCTACACTGTCGACGATGGACAGTCTGCAGTGGAGGGTCTGGCGGGTCGTCCGGCTGAGGGCGGTTCGCCGCAGGTGCAAAACATGCGTCGGATGATCAGGCGGCCGCGATGGGTTCTGCGCTGGCTGGCGGCGGTTGTGATGATCGTGGCCAGCGGTTCTGCGGCCGCACGGTCGCAGCGCTACTACCGCTTCGGCGTGCTGCCGCTGCAGAGTCCGACCATGCTGGCCGGCATGTTTCTGCCGCTGACCGATGCCCTGCAGCAGGCGCTGCACCGACCCGTCCAGTTCGTGACCGCACCGAATTTCGCATCCTTCATGCGCCGCGTCCGGCGCCACGAGTACGACATCATATATCTGAATCCTCTGCTCTATACGCGTGCTCGCCGCTGGGGATACCATGTCATTGTAAAGGTGGCGGGCGAGCCGTTCACCGGCATCCTCGTAGTGCGTCGCGACAGCCCGATCCGCGTACTTGAGCCGCAGAGCCTGCCGCCGGGACTGCGGATCGGCTTTCCCGATCCCAACGCCTACGCTGCCACGATCATGACGCGCCAGTACATGGAGGCTCGCGGCATCCATGTGAACCGGGACATGAAGGTGAAGTATTTCGGTTCGCAGGACTCGGCGCTGATGGCCGTGTATTACGGAATGGTGAACATGGCCGGCACCTGGTATCCGTCCCTGCGTTCCATGCCGCGACACGTTCAGGAGTCTTTGCGGGTGATTGCGCAGACACCGCCGCAGCCGCAGATGCCCATTGCCGTGCGTGACGACATGCCTGCGCCCGAAGTCTATCGCATCACGCAACTGCTCACGCACCTGACCGCCACCGCCAGCGGGCGCGCAGTCCTCGGTCATCTCGGATTCAGCCGCGGATTTGTTGTCGCGCACAACAGCGAATACAACGGTGTGAAGCGATGAGTGTCATAGAGCTGGATCATGCGGAGGCGGCACCTCCAGCGGAGCAGCAGGTGCCGAAGCTGTCGTTCTTCCGGACACTGCGGTTCCGGCTGGTGTTCTCGGTCGCGCTCGTGCATGCGGTGCTGATGGGGGCGTTCGTCTGGTCTGCGGTAGACAAGCAGTCCGAGGCGATACGGGCGGAGTTGCGCAATCGGGCGCACTCTCTCATCACGCTCATGGCCGTGGCTAGCACCAATGCGCTGCTGGCCGAGGATCTTGGATCGCTGGCAGAAGTCACCGGGCGGGTGAAGCAACAGCCCGACGTTACCGAGGGGGCGATTCTGGACGTGCGCGGGGATGTTCTTGCCAGCACCGATCCGCACCAGGTGGGCCACCCCCTGCAGATTCCATCCGCCGGAACCGGAACGCACGGGCGCAACAGATTGCGGCTGCAGGAGCAGATCCGGGTGGCGGGACAACGGGTCGGCACCGTGCTCCTGGAAATGTCAACGCGCCATCTGCAGAGTGAGCTCACTGCAACGCGCGATGAGGGCCTGCTTTTCATACTGCTCGCCCTGGTGGTGGGCAGCATTGCAGCATGGGTGCTGTCGCTGCTCATTACGCGCAATTTGTACACGCTCATGGCGGCAGTTCGCAGAATCGGCAGCGGAAATCTGGGCGTTCGCGTGGATTTGCAGGCGCGGGATGAGGTAGGCCTGCTCGGCGGTGCATTCAATGCCATGGCGGAATCGCTGCAGCGGATCTCGGAACAGGTACACAGCGAGCATGAGAAGCGGACCGACGCCGAACGGCTGGCCTGCGTGGGCGAGCTCTCGGCCAGCATCGCGCACGAGATACGCAATCCGCTGTCGGCTGTTATCAACTCGGTGAAGCTTCTTGACCGCCCCGATCTGCCGGTGAGCGACCGCGCTCAGTCGATCGCAATCCTCAATACGGAGTCGCTGCGCCTGCAGCGCATCCTCAATGATTTTCTCGACTTCGCGCGCATACGCGAGTCGCGGCTGCTGGAGGGCGACGTGTGCGCCCTGGTCGAGGAGGTCGCCGGGCTGATACGCCAGCACCCCCAGGCCGCCGCAGTGAAGGTGGAAGTCGAGTGCGATGTCCGCCCGTGCCCGGCGCGACACGATCCGGACCAATTGCGTCAGGTGATCTGGAACCTGATGCTGAACGCGGTGCAGGCCATGCCCGACGGCGGCGAGCTCCGGGTGCGGGTCGGGCGCCGCGGACGCACCGTGCGCCTGAGCATTACCGACAACGGCTGCGGCATACCCGATCCGTTGCTCGACAAGATCGTGCGGCCATTCGTGACCGGCCGCAAACAGGGAACCGGGCTCGGTCTTTCGATCGCACAGCGGATACTGATGCAGCACGGCACCATGCTGTCGATCATTAGCCACGTGAACGTGGGAACCGAAATGAGCTTCGAATTGGAGGCTGTCTGAATCCGATGGCCACGATACTGATCGTTGATGACGAGCCCTCCATCCGCAAGACGTTGAGCATGCTCCTGCGGGCGGAGGGGCACTTTGCCATAGAGGCAGACGGGCTGGAAGCGGCGGGAGCTGCGCTGGAACGCAACCAGGTCGATCTGGTCGTACTCGATCTGCGCCTGGGTGATGCGAGCGGCATGTCGCTGCTGGCCCAGCTTGGGGCCAGTGCGAATCCGGCGGAAAGCATCGTCATGACTGCCTACGCCTCGATCGAAACCGCGGTGGAGGCGATGCGGCTCGGCGCCTATGACTACCTGACCAAGCCCATCAACCCCGACGAGCTGATGCTGCGCATCAACAAGGTGCTGGAAAAGAAATCGCTGCGCGAGGAAGTGACGCGCCTGCGGGAGAAACTTTCCGGGCGTGATCAGCTGTCCAAGATCATCGCCGGCAGCCCGGCGATGCAGGGAATCGTCGAACTGGTCGAACGCATCCGCAACCAGGACATTCCGGTGCTGGTGACGGGCGAGACCGGGACCGGCAAGGAGGTGATCGCGCGCGCAATCCATGCCACCAGCCGACGCGCCCGCGGCCCGTTCATCGCAGTCAACTGCTGTGCCCTGCCGGAGGAGCTTCTTGACTCGGAGCTGTTCGGCCATGTCAAAGGAGCGTTCACCGGCGCCACCGCGAACATGCGTGGTTTGTTTCAGCGTGCCCACGGGGGCACGCTGTTTCTCGACGAAATCGGCGATATCAGCCAGCGGCTGCAGGCCAAACTGCTGCGGGTGCTGCAGGAAGGCGAAGTGCGTCCCGTGGGCGGAGAATCGGAAGTAAAGGTGGACGTGCGCGTGATTGTCGCGACCAACCGGGACCTCGATGCCATGGTGGCGGAGGGCAGTTTCCGCAGCGATCTGCTGTTCCGGCTGAACGTGCTGCCGATCGCCCTGCCGCCGCTGCGTGAACGGCGTGAGGACATAGCGTTGCTCGTGGACCATTTTCTTGCGCAGCTGCGCAAGAGCCGGGGCCGGGACGACTTGTCCCTCACGGCGGCGGCGCGCGACAAGCTGCTCCAGTATGACTGGCCGGGTAACGTGCGTCAGCTGGAAAACATCATAGAGCGCAGCTTCGCCCTTCATGCCAAGTCGGTGCTGGATGCGGACGAGATCGCGCTTGGTCCGGCTCCGGCGGGGAACGGGGCCCGGGAGGATGAGACCCGTCTCAGCCTGACGGACGTTGAGACCCGCCACATCCGCCGGGTGCTCGCGGCCCATGGTGGCAACCAGGTCGTTGCGGCTCGGGTTCTGGGCATCAGCCGTTCGACGCTGCGGCGCAAACTCGACGAAGCCGGCTGAATCAGTTCGCTACATCAATGATCCAAAATCGAACAGGGCAGCACAGCGGTGGAAGGCGCACACCGGCTTCTATCTAGCTGTTTTCACAAAACAACTTCTCCCTTCGTTACCCCAAATTTCGGGTGGCACCGAAATTGCTAACAAGAGCCGGCAGCGGGTCCCGACCGGTCGCCCGCGGTACTGGCCACAGCCCTGGGGAGAGCCTGCATGGATTTGTTCAAGAAGACCCTCGATCCGATCATTGCGCTGGCGATCATCGCGCTGCTCGATGTGTTCCTGTTTGTAATCGTCGGAGCCTGGACCGTGGGCGGCGGCGAAACCATGATCGCCGGCCTGGTCGCGAAATACGTGCTGGGCGCCAAGACCCTGGCCCGCATTCCCTTCTGGACCCTGGTGTTCACGCCGACCTGGGCCTATTGGAAGATCTACATCAGCCTTGGCATGGGTTTCGGTGCGTTTGTGGCAGCTGTGCTCAGCAAGGAATTCTACTGGCGGGTTCCGCGCCATCTCTCAGAATGGGTGATGATCACTATCGGCGGACTGCTGATGGGTATCGGCATACGCATGTCCTTCGTGTGCAATGTCAGCACGTTTTTCGGTCTGACACCCGAAATGAACCTGGGCGGGTATCTTGCCGTGAGCGGGATCGTGGCGGGCGCATGGGTCGGCAGCTTGATCTACAAGAAAGCTCTGGAGGCGTAGAGACATGATAACGGTAACAGGCCAGTGCGTTGCGGCATTTATTTTCGGCAGCACGGTGGGGGTGCTGGTGCAGCGTTCGCGCTGGTGCAACACGGCGGCGCTGCGTGATGCGATGCTCTTCAAGAGCTATCGCAATACCAAGGCGTTACTGGTGGGCATGATGATACTCACGCTCGGATTCACCGGGTTCATCACTGTCGGCAACGGCAATCCCATGCGCTTCGATGTCGGACTCAACCAGTTCGTCGGGCTGTTCCTTTTCGGCATCGGCATGGTTCTGGCGGGCGCCTGCACGGTGTCCTCTTGGGTAAAGACTGGCGAAGGCAATGTCGGTGCGCTGTGGGCGCTGCTGTTTCTGATCATCGGGCTGTTCGTGTCTTCGCTGGTTTGGTCGTTCACCTACTGGCCGCCGGCCCCAGCGACCATGACCGGGCAGCCCAATCTGGCGGGACTGCAGTTCGGCTTTGCCGACGCGCTGACGCTGCAGCAAAAGACCGGTATCCCGGCAATCGTGTTCGGCTTGATCCAGTTTGCAGCGCTGTTCGGCCTGTACCGCGCGATCCTTCGCAAGGAGCGTTCAATTCAGGCGGCGCGCGGGCAGGTTCCTTCCGGGGCTGCCAGTCCGTCACCCCGGGCCGATGCAGCGATGCCGGAAACGGCCATCGGCGCGGCGACGGCGGGTGGAGCGGGAGCAAGTGGTTCTTTCCAAGAGGAGGCGTAAGACATGGGCCTGTTCAGCAGCAAAAAATCCGAAGAGCCGAGCGCGCAAGCAACCGGCACGATCACACTCGGTGACCAGCACTATACCGTGAGCCAGGTCGTGGATGTTCTGGGCGACTCCTGCCCGCGGCCCCAGCTCATGACCAAGAAGGCGCTCAGCAAGGCTGCACCGGGTGCCGTCATCGAAGTCAAGGTAGACAATCCGACCTCGATGGAGGCAATTCCGACGATGATGCCGGAACTCCACGGCTCCCACCTGGGCACCATCAAGGCAGAACGCTACTGGCGCGTGTTCGTGCGCAAGAACTAGGAGGCTGTCATGTCCGCAGCTCGAATACAGATGGCGTTTATCGCGCTGGTGGGATTTGCAGCCACTATTGGCTCGTTCGTCTACTTGCTGGCTAAACCGCCCGCTTACCTGCGGGCCACGCGCGATGGCGTACCGTTCTTCACGCCGCCGGTAATCAATCCCGTCGACGGCAAGCCGCTCAGCGTGAATACGCTGGTGCGCGACTACAAGGGTGTTGCCGGACCTGGCCCCGCCGCCGGGGTCGACTGACCTAGGCGCAATTACTGGAGGCAATCATGCATCTGGACCTACAAACCTGGCTGCAAATCATCATGTTCGTGGTGATGTTTTACATCCTGTATATCGCCCTGACCAAGGATGTGTTCTGAGGGAGACGACGATGAACGCCAAACAGATCCTGCTCTACTGCGTCGTCTGCCTCGGCGTGACGCTGGCCGTGCTGGTGGTCATGTTTCGGTATGCTGCAGTGTCGCCGCAGATCCTGGCCAGCGCCCGTACCCCGCAGCCGATGGAGTCGTTTCCGCCCATCAATCTGGGTGGCATCTATGGCACGGTGTCCATGACCGACCTGGTAGGCAATTACCTGCAGCATCCCCCGAAGGCGGCGGCACCCGGTGCGGCCGCTGCCGCACCGGTCAGGGTCGGCGGCTGCTGAGGCATTATGCCGAGATCGGTCCTGCTTGCCCTGGCGTTGCTGATGGTCGGCGGTTCCGCAATGGCGGCGCCGCGGCATGCAGGTCATTTTTTCTACGTGTCCGGGATCCGGGATCCGCGTGTGCGCGAAGCGGTAGTGGTGGATACTCGGCCGCTTGCGGCCTGCACATCGCGTTCATTGCCCGGCGCCCGGTGCCTGCCACCTCGCGAGTTTCTGGGTCCGCATCACCGGCTGGCCAGTTTCCGGGACATTGTCTGGGTGCTGGGTGCGGCCGGGCTCTCCGGCCGGGAGACCGTTGTGGTGGCCGGCGATGATCCGGTGCGGCGCGATTTTGTGGCAGGCGTGCTGTATCTCGCAGGCCAGTCGCGGGTGGCGGTGCTCGCCGCGCCGCTCACGCCGCTGGTGGCGCGCGGACCGGCGGGGCCGGGCAGGGCGCGTGGAATGTTCCGCAACCCGGTGTACCGCGGCCAGCCGCGTGCCGGGCTGATCGTTCTGCGCGGAGAGCTGGCCAGGGCGCTTCGCGGACCGCACCCGCCTTACCTCCTCGACGGCCGCAGTCGCGCATCATACTGGGGTCAACGCATCCGCGCGCTGCGGGGCGGACACCTGCCGGGCGCCCAGCCGCTGCCGATGTCTGCGCTGCAGCTTGCCGTGGCAGCGCACGCAGTCCAGCTGCCGCCGGTCGGTTCGGCTGTGGTGTATGCAAACAACGCCTACGATTCGATTTCCTATTTCACCTTGTTGCGCGCGGGCGCCGGGTTTGCCGCCAAGGTCTATCCCGGTGGTTGGGTGGACTGGGCCGACCATACCGGACTGCCAGTGGATTCGGAGACCTTTTACGAAAGGACATCACATACGCCAGACCGGTCGCCCTCTGTGGCGGCTCCGGTCAAGCCGAGGCCCGATCCCATTGCGCCCGTGGTTGTGGGACTGCTGCTTGCCGCGATCACCGGTTACTACCTTGGAAGGAAGCACTCATGACTGATCTGATGTTTCTGGTTTCCCGGCCGGATGCGGGCCCGACGTTGGCTGCGCTGATGCGCGCCTGCCGGCGGCGGGGTGTGAGCTGGGCATGTTTTTTCACCAATGCGGGCGTGCGTGTCCTGCTCGATCGCGGCGTTGTCGGGCAGCTGGGGTGCGCATCCAGGGCAGTAGCCTGTGAGTATTCATGGGAACGCCACATGGGTCATTCGCAGTGTCCGGTCGAGCTCGGCAGCCAGACCGGCAACAGCGCATTGGCGGCCGAAACCGCGAAAATCATCAGCCTGTGAGGGCGGAAAGTGAAACCGCACAAATCGATTCTTTTGCTGGGACGCGATGACCACACCGAAGCCATGCGCGTGGCGGCCGGCCTGACGATCTTTGGACACAAGGTACGTCTGGTGTTCATGACCGAACCGGTGGCCGAGACACCGGAGAATGCACAGCAGGCGGAATTGCTGGAACTGTCGGATATCCAGCCCGAGACCACGGTCCCCGGGCAGGAGCTGCCGCACGTCAGCGCGGCAGCCCTGTCGCTGGCCATGGTCGAGGCCGATGCCGTCATCAGTCTGTAGAGCGTGGGAGGGTGCATGAATATTGCGGTGCTGAATACGGGATTGTTTGCGGACAGGGAGACTGTGGAAGAGGCGCTGTCCGAGCTCGAGGTGTTTCATGAAGTGCATCGCTGTGATGCGACGAGGACGCCAATGTCTGACGAGGACTGGAACAAGGTGCTGGATGCGCTGCTGGCTTCCGATGTGGTTGTTACTCTCTGACGAGGTGAGGAGGCGTGTGATGAAAAGATCGTTACTGTGTGGGATCGCGCTGTTGGCCAGTGGAGCTGCGTATGCCGCGCCTTCGGCCCCGGCGCTGGTCAATGCCGGCTGGGTGGCGGCGCATACTTGCAAACCGGGCATAGTATTGCTCGACATCCGGAATCCGATTGGTGGAGGCGGAGATCTGACCGCGTATCTGCGGGACCATATTCCGTGTGCGGTGTACAGCAACTACGCGAGTGGCGGCTGGCGCATCAAAGTCGACGGCGCGCCGGGATTGGTGCCTCCGGTGCCGGCCCTGGAGAAGCTTATCGGCGGCCTCGGAATCGGCAACAATACGCACGTGGTAATCTATTCGGGCGGCACGAATGCGACCGATATGGGTGGTGCGACGCGTGTGTTCTGGACGTTCAAGTATCTGGGTGACAACAATGTGTCGATCCTCGACGGCGGCTACGCCGCCTATGTCGCGGCCAAGCATCCGGTCCAGCCCGGATTCAACAAGCCAACCCCGACTGTCTTTGTTGCGCATCCGCGTCCGGAGCTGCTCGCCACAGAGCAGGACGTGCAACGTGCCATGAAGTCGGGCATCGCGCTGGTGGATAACCGGCCGTCAGCGCAGTATCTCGGCATCAACCGGACCGGCGTCGTGGTGCGTAACGGAACCATTCCGGGGGCCCGTAACATGCCAGAGAACTGGATCACCCGCAATGATGGCGGCATGTTCCGGTCGCCCAAGGCGCTGCGGGCCCTCTATGAGGCCGCCCATGTGCCGACAAAGGGCAAGCAAATCACCTTCTGCAACACCGGTCACTGGGCGTCGCTCGGCTGGTTCACGAGCTATGAGCTGTTGGGCGACAAGCAAGCCAGGATGTACGCCGGGTCCATGTCGCAGTGGTCCCGCAATCCGGCGCTGCCAGTAGTCCGGAAGGTTCGCGACTGACGCCGCTCGTCAGGATCTGCAGCTGTGCGGTCGTGGCGATCGTTCTGGTCGCCACGACCGTCTTTTCGAGTGCGGTAGCCGGGGAACGTACCCAGCGGTTTGCGCTGGAGGTTGCAGTCCTTGCCAATCGCAGCCACCGCCTGCTCGCGGCCGGCCTCACGCCAACGCAGCGCGAGCGACTGCAGGCAAAGATCGAGAGCGCGCTGGGCGTTCTTCCATTGCTTGCCCGGGACTGCCTGGAAGAGCAGCGGCAGGCAGACGAACATCCGCTGCTGCTGCGGCTACATAAGCTGTCGGTGGCATATTCGCACGGGCGGATTGCCGTTCTGGCAAACGGCCTTGATCGTCTGTCGCAGCGCTATCCCGTCGACATGCGCGGGCTCTTGCCGCTGCCTGAATCCTTCAGGGCGACCCGCGCCGGACGTGCCCTGTATGATCAGCTGTGCATGGGTTGCCATGCCTATCCGGATGCCCAGTCGCCGGCCCCGGCGCCCGACCTGTTCGTCATGGCACATGCGCTTTCGCCTGCACAACTCGTCGTGAGCCTGCTGAATGGCGTACGCGGCACCCATTCGACGACACTGGTCAACCCGCTGAGCAATCAGGACATTGCCGATCTTGCCGCCTATCTCAGGCGCGGCGTGGGATCGGGTCCCTGACCCCCGAACAGCACCCACAGTCCCACCTGGACCCCAGGTTCCGGTCACAGAGACGCGGAGCCGGCCTGCACCCTGGAATGATCTGCCGGGCCAGCCGTTGCTGGCGCGGGACGCGATGTTCGTCCGGCCAGCCCGAATGGGCGTTGCGACGGACGACCGGGCGCATGCTCTCGGCGCGCATGGTGCAAAGGGGGCGTTTCCGGCGACAATGTGGCATTCGACAGCGCAATATTCTGCAGTATATAGTTGAATGATGGACACATGTCCGCGCATTCCCCGTCCCGGGCGGGCAAAAGACCAGCCCTATGCCAGGAGCGGGTCAAGCGACGGTTTCGATTTGCGAGCGGACTTGCCGGCATGCTCTTCCGTTCCCTGCGAATCTACATAGGTCCGGACGGTATCGACTGTCGCGCCGCCGACGCTGCCAACGAAGCAGGCGCTGTGCCAGAACAAGGGGAAGATGGTCCGCAAATCGATTGCGCGCCCTGCGCGCACCGGCCGTCTTGAGGTTGTTGATGAGCGTGGAGATATTCGGCGCCGGATGGATGTCGATCAGCAGGTGGACGTGATCGGACTCGCCACCGAACTCCACCAACGGGCAACGCCAGGCCACAAGACAATCGGCGAACGCGGCCTTGAGGTGCGCGAGCAGTACCGGGGTCAATGTCTTGCGCCGATATCTGGTCACAAGCACGATGTGTCGCCTAATGTTAAGTACCGCATGCCAACTCGAACGATTGGTGTTATCCATACATGCGCCCTAACGAGTTGTGCTAGCATAACATCCATGCAGACCGGCCGACGATTCCGTCTTTATTTCACTTCGGACCAGGGACAAACGCTGTTGCGCTGGATGGAATGCCAGCGTCACATCAACGACGACAAGATGCGCGAGGATCGGTATTTCAGGACGTTCGCTCGCAAGTCGCTCTCCCTGGCCGGTCAACATGGCCCGATCGACCAGAAGTACGCCCATTTCATCGGCGAGGATACGCCTTGGCTGCGCGAAGTGCCCTCGGTGGCGCTACGCAATGGCGCCGTGCTCTGGAGACAGGCATATGCCCTTTTTTTCCGGGGCCTAGCGGCGCGGCCCGTGCTTCACTCCCGTTTGGTATCGGGTTGGCTTATCGCTCAACCATGCTAACAGCGGCGAGGGATTGCCGGCCTGGGTCCGCGCCTCCCGGGGCGGGCGGGGCACCGATCGGTCGTGCCGTTATGGGTAAACCGGTGGCGGTGAAGTCCGTCCGTTTTCGGCCCGGAACCGGCGAAGTGGTCGCATGAGCGTGGTCACGGAACAGGCGGTATCTCAAAATATTCGCGGCGAGCGAATTGCGCGCCTCGGGCTGTTCATGAGGCGCCACCAGGGCCTGATCGCGGGCATGCAGTGGGCCATTGTGCTCTGCTATCTGGTGATGGTGGTGGCGCCGGTATTTCTGCCGCCGCCATCCGCCGAAGCCCGGATCTGGGGCAGCTTCACGCGCTTCACCCAATTCATGTTCTGGGGTGTCTGGTGGCCTTTCGTCCTTCTGTCGATCATGGTATTCGGACGTGCGTGGTGCGGGTTGCTTTGCCCGGAGGGAACCGTCACCGAATGGGTATCGCAGTATGGGCTTGGCCTGGGCATTCCCAGGTGGATGAAGTGGCCTGGCTGGCCGTTCGTGACATTCATGGCAATCGCGCTGTACGGCCAGATGATCAGCCTGCACCAGTATCCCAGGGCGACCCTGCTCATCCTGGGGGGATCGACGGTGGCCGCAGTTGTCATCGGCCTGCTCTACGGGCGCGGAAAGAGGGTGTGGTGCCGCCATCTGTGCCCCGTATGCGGAGTATTTGCGCTCCTGGCAAAGGTTGCACCCGTGCATTTCAGTGTGGACCGGGCCGCCTGGGACGCAGCGCCGTCGGGAACACGCACGAGCCTCCGGCATCCGGTGAACTGTGCACCCCTCATCAATATCCGCCGTATGGAAAGCGCCGCCGCCTGTCACATGTGCGGGCGCTGCGCCGGAGAGCGTGGTGCGGTGCAGCTCGCGCTGCGCTCTCCGGCTACCGAAATTCTGGCCGCAGCGACTCCCGAAACCCGACGGAAGACCGACTCTTCCGACCGTTGGCTGGCGTGGCTGCTGGTATTCGGCATGATCGGCGCCGCGCTTGGCGCCTTTCAGTGGAACGTGTCGCCATGGTTTTCTGCCGCAGACCGGGCCGCAGCAGTATGGCTCAGCGCACACGGCTTGTCTTGGCTGCTCCGTCCGTCGGGCTATTGGTGGGTTCTGACCTATTATCCGGGAAACGGACATGTCTTTTCCTGGCTCGACGGCGGATTGCTGATTGCCTACGTCATGGCCGAGGCTCTGATCGTGGGCGGTTGGGTTGCTGGTTGGATGCGGCTTGCGGCGGCGGTGTGCGGACTGCCTTGGTGGCGCATCGCGGACGTGCTCATTTTCTTTGCAGGGGCCAACCTGTTTGTGGGCTCGGTCCTGCTTGCCTGGTCGCAGGATAGCGGTGCCGTCATGCTGCCGCATTGGGCCGGAGTGGCCTGCCTGGGGTTGCTGGTGCTGGCCGTGCTGTGGGGCGCGGTGCTCGCCGGGAGGCTGGCCCGCCGCCGCGCCCTGGCGATCCTGACGGTGCTGGGTGCCGGGGCATTGCCGTTGGGCGCCTGGGCCGTGGAATTTTTTGTCTGGCGGACGCTGTGAGTTTCGTGGCACAGGGTTGGTGGGTGCCGCCGGCAACGGTGTCGCAGTCAGCCAGATCGGGGGCGAAAGCGCAATTATCGGGCGCCGGAAGCCGGTCCGGGCGGGCTGCCTGATCGGATGCAGACGATGAACCTGCGTTCCTCGGGGCTGGGCGACCCATGGGCATCCTGTCCTACGCCGTCTGCGTTCGTGTCCGCATCGGCCCGCCGCGGGCAGACGGTGCGGTCTAAAGATCCGTGTCGTATTCGGGATTTCGCCGGCCGCAGTACGGATCGGGGAGGTCCAGGCCACTGTCCGCCGTAGGCGGTCCCCTGCCTTCGCCCTGCATTGCTTCCGGCCTGGTGCGTTTAGATCTGGTCTGCAGGAAGGAAATTCGGTTAGGATAGCGCTGGCTTGCAGGATTGTTCGGCCGCCACGAATGGATACGGAGCGGACTATGGACATTCATTTTCTTGCCCCGAAGTTCGATGTTCTCTACGTCTTTGCACTCTCGGCCGTCTACGTACATTTCCGCGGCCGGGTGCGCCACCGCGTATGGCGCCAGTTGACGGATCATTCGACCGTGATGGCGCCGTATAACGTGCTGATGTATCTCTTTTCGGCCGTTCCGAACACGCCCTACCTGGATGTGCAGGATTTTCCCGGGCTGGCGCCGCTGCAGGCCAACTGGCAGGAAATCCGTGACGAGGCGGTAAGACTTGCCGCATCCGAGGGCATACGCGCTGCCGCGACCTACAATGATTTGGGCTTCAATTCCTTTTTCCGCACCGGATGGAAGCGTTTTTACCTGAGGTGGTACGGCGAGCCGTTGCCGTCGGCGAGCACGTTGTGTCCCCGGACCGTGGCCCTGGTCGAGGCCATCCCGGAAGTGAATGCCGCGATGTTTGCCCTGCTGCCACCAGGAGCAAAGCTCGTGTCGCACCGCGATCCCTTTGCGGGATCGCTGCGCTACCATCTGGGGCTGGTCACTCCCAATTCCGAGGACTGCCGCATCTTTGTCGACGGAAACCCGTACCATTGGCGCGACGGCGAGGCCGTGATGTTCGATGAGACCTACATTCACTACGCCGAAAACAGGACCGATGTGCCGCGGGTGATCCTGTTTTGCGACATCGAGCGGCCCCTGCGCAGCCGCGCCATGGCTGCCCTCAACCGAGTGTTCAAGCGTGTCGTGATGCGCGCCAGCCAGACTCAGAACGTCGAAGGAGAACACGTCGGATTTCTGAACCGGCTCTTTGCGTATGTCTACCGGGCGCGGCTCGTGGGCAAGCGCATCAAGAGCAGGAACAAGGTGGTTTATTACGGACTGAAATACATCCTGATCGGTGGTGCGTTCTACCTGATATTCCTCTGGTGACCGCTGCCGGGACTGCCCCGGATCAGTGATAAGGCCGTTGCGGGCTGTGGATGCCGTTCTCCTTGGGACCGTGCTCAGGATTGTTTTTAAAGTGACCTACGCCCCGGAATCCCGTGAGCCCAGTCGCGACAGGCGACCGGTCTTCAGGGAACGTTGGCGCCGACCGAGATATTCCTTGATGGCGACCGCGTTGTTGTGTTTCTCGTCGCGGGCTGCGAAGACCAGTGTGATGCGCCGTGCGCGGGCCCTGCGCGTCAGTTCCCGGAGTCCATCGGGGTTGGCAGCCAGCTCCCGGAAGTAGCGAACCTTGAAATCACGCCACCTGACCGGATCGTGGGCAAACCACTTGCGCAGTCCGCTGCTCGGAGCGACATCCTTGAGCCACAGATCGATCTTGGCCTCGCCTTTCGAAATGCCGCGCGGCCACATGCGGTCAACCAGGATCCGCTCGCCGTCTCCAGGAGCGGGTTTCTCATACACTCTTTTAAGATAGACTGCCATGGTTTCCTCCTGCCACCCCGGTCCAGGCGCGGCCGGCATGGGCGTTCAGCGGCATCTGTCGCCGGACCGGAATGGGCCCTGCCGCCTGTTTGACGAACCGCCGTGCGACCATCTTAATCTGATGCGTGATGCACTTGAACCCCGTCCTGACGGGATATCTGGGAGTATCCGCGGGCACGCGACCGGGGCCCGATCGACGTCGGCCGCCGTGCGATGGCGCTGCAAGCCTTGTATGTGTCCCGGCCGGCGTGATGTAATCCGAACTGCGTGCATTTTGG
>JAJYEK010000088.1 GCA_021785795.1 Pseudomonadota bacterium | reverse complement strand
TGGCTGCCTCGGCAGTTTCGGCGCCGCGGACGTCCTAACGCACCACCTTGGGGTAAAGCCTCGCCGCCACCACCACCGCCACGGTCGCAAGCAATGCCAGCACCCCAAAATCGGTCCATAAGCCGAACGCGCCCGGCACCGACCCGACCATCAGCGTCCGCAGCGCATCGACTAGGTAGGAGAGCGGGTTGACAGCGGCGACCACACGCAGCCACGGCGGCATAAGGGCCACGGGATAAATCGCGTTGCTCGCAAAAAACAGCGGCATGGTCAGTACCTGGCCAATGCCCATGAACCGCTCGCGTGTCTTGAGCAGACACGCGATTGCAAGCGAAAAGGTTGAAAACAGCACCGCACCCAGGGAAACGAAGGCAAGCACCCCCACAATGGCAAAGATGCCGAAGTGCAGCGGCACTCCGATCGCCGCCGCCAGCACGTAGACGATCATGGCCTGCGCCAGGCCCCGCACGCTCGCGGACAGTCCCTTTCCCAGAACCAGTGCCGCGCGTGCCGATGGCGTCACCAGCAGCTTCTGCAGGATACCGAGATCGCGCTCCCAGATAACGATAATCCCATAGAATATGGCGATGAAAAGCGTGCTCTGAGCCAGCACCCCAGGCGCCAGAAACGAAAGGTATCCAATACCTCCGGTGGTGATGCCGCGCACCCGCGCAAACACTTCCCCGAATATCAGCAGCCACAAGGCCGGCTGCACCGCGCGTGTCAGCAGCTCCCATGGGTCACGCCGAAGCTTGTGCAGCTCCGCCTCCGCCACCGCTGCGGTCTGACGCACGAATGCCAGAGCCGCCGGGGCATCAGCCCAGGCGGCTTGCGGTGCGACGCGTTCCTCGTATGCCACGATAGTCTCCGTCCTGCTCGAGCAACTCTCCACTGAAGTGCGCAAAGACATCTCCTAGACTTGCTCCGTTGCGGACACGTGCCTTCAGCTCGCTAGGCGTGCCCAGGGCGACCACCCGGCCCCGGTTCATGATGGCCACGGTTTCGCACAGCCGGTCCGCCTCCTCCATGTCATGGGTCGTCATGAAGAGCGTAAGTCCGTGGGCGTCACGTAGTGCATGCAGCCGTTCCCACACTGCTTGCCTGGCTAGCGGATCCAGCCCCACCGTCGGCTCGTCGAGAAACAGCACACGCGGCTCGTGCAGCAGCGACTGGCCGATCTCCAGACGCCGAATCATGCCACCCGAATAGCGCTGCACCAAAGTGTGTGCGACATCCTCAAGCTTCATGACCGCCAGTACCTGGTCAACGCGCTGCGCGCGCTGTCTGCGGGGAATTCCGTAGAGCTTGGCAAACAACTCGAGGTTTTCGCGGCCCGTCAGGGCACCGTCGGCGCTCAGCAGCTGCGGCACGTAGCCGATCCTGTGGCGTACCGCGGTTGCCTGATGACGAATGTCGCAACCGGCAACGGTCGCTGTTCCTCCGGAGGGCGGCAGCAGGGTAATGAGCATCTTGATCAGCGTGCTCTTGCCGGCTCCATTGGGCCCCAGCAGACCGAAGAGGGCGCCGGAGGGAACACTCAGATCCAGGCTGTCTACGGCGGCGAGCTTTCCAAACTGTCGGCTGAGACCGACGGTCTCGATCGCCGGCCGTTCCCGGGCCGGTTCCGGGTCAGGAATGCTGCTCACGACGCGACTTCGACAACGGACGCACCGCGCCGACCGGTTGCGACCGGGGTGTCACGTGGACTAGTCCGGCCTGGCGACACGTCCGCATTCTCCGCCACGCGCGCGCCCCTTAGTCCAGGGCCGATTCGCCGGCCCGGCGGTCGTGCGCCAGGTAGCTATAGATGACCGGAACCATGTATAGCGAAAACAGCGCTCCGATGCCGAGACCGGCGGCAATAACCAGTCCCATGTCGAAGCGACTCACCGCGCCCGGACCCGTAGCAAATACGAGCGGCAATGCACCGAACACCATGGCGCCGGTAGTCATCAGGATCGGCCGCAGGCGGATACTGGACGCTTTCTCGACCGCCGCGTTGCGGTCCAGGCCCTCGGTCTCCTGGATTACATTCGCAAACTGCACGATCAGGATCCCCTGCTTGGTGATGAGGCCAATCAGGGTGACGAGACCAACTTCCGTGTAGATGTTGAGCGTACCGGCGCCTAGGTATAGAAATACCAGGGCCCCGGAAATCGCCATCGGGACGGTTACCATCACGATCAGCGGATCGCGGAAACTTTCGAATTGGGCCGCCAGCAGGAGATACACGAGCACGATGGCAAGCAGGAAGGTGATGACGATCGTATGCCCTTCCTGGACGTATTGGCGCGACTCACTGGCGTAGTGAATGGCAAAACCCGCCGGCATGATGTGCGCGGCTTCCTGCTTGAGATAGGACAGCGCCTTGCCCAGCGTCACGCCAGGCGCCATCACGCCCTGCACGGTCGCAGAGTTGAGCTGCTGGAACTGGGGCAGGTACTCCGGATCGACCTCGGTGTGCAGCGTGACCAGCGTGGAAAGTGGTACCAGGCTGCCCGACTGGGTGCGGATGTAGTAATCGCGCAGGGCCGCCGGATCAGCGCGGAACCGATCGGGCACCTGGGGGATCACCTTATAGCTGCGCCCCGCGATGTCGAAGCGATTAATGAAATTTCCGCCCAGCAGCGGCTCGAGATTCTGGCCGATGTCGGCCATGGTGACACCGAGGTTTCCCGCAAGGTTCCGGTTCACATGGACCACGATTTCAGGATTGTCGTAGCGCAGGTCTTTCGTCAGAAAGGCAAATAGTCCGCTCTGCATGGACTTGCCGATGAGTTCATTCGCTACCGCATCGATGTGCCGGAAATCACCCGGAGAGGTGATGACGAATTGTATGGGCAATCCTCCCGCGGAGCCTGGAAGCGACGGCTTGGGAAATGCCACGGCCTGCACGCCGGTAAGCTGACTGAGTTTTTGCTGCACCAGCGGCATGAGGGCCATCTGGGTGACATTGCGCTGATCCCAGGGTACGAGCTTCATGCCGCCGACCAAGGCGTTGTCCGCCCCTCCACCGAAGGACAGGCCGTTGATCTGGAATACGTTCCCGGTCTGCTTGAAGGTCCTGAATATCGCAGCAATTTCTCTCGAATAGCGATCGAGGTAGTGCAGAGTGGCCGTGGCGGGTCCGGTGGCGGAGACCAGGATAAGCCCCTGGTCTTCGGTTGGCGCAAGCTCGCTCGGCGTCCCAAGGAACATGATCGGAATCGTGACGAATACCGCCACCGCCACCAGAACGACGGCCGCCCGATGCCGCAAAACCGCGCTCAGCGAACGGTCATAGATCTCCCGCAGACGGTTGAACGCCATGTCTAGCGCGTGCACCAGGCCATGCTCCCCGGCCGGCCTCAGTACCTTCGCCGACAGCATGGGCGAGAGCGTCAGCGCGACTACGGCTGAAACCAGCACCGTGAAGACCAGCGTAAACGCGAACTCCGAGAACAGGCTGCCCGTCAGACCACCCGTCAGCCCGATTGGCGCAAACACGGCGGCCAGCGTCGTGGCCATCACGATGATGGGCACGGCAAGCTCGCGGGCACCATGGATTGCGGCGTCCATCGGCTTCGCGCCCTCCTCCATGTGACGATGTATGTTCTCGACCACGATGATTGCATCATCGACTACCAAGCCGATGGAGAGCACCACCGCAAGCAGCGTCAACAGGTTTATGGTGTAGCCGGTGGCGATCATGAATATGCCACCACCGATAATGGATAGCGGAATCGCCACGGCCGGGATCAGCAGCGATCGCAACGAGCCGAGGAACGCAAAGATCACAACCACGACGATGGCGAGCGTGATCCCGATGGTCATCATGACCTCATGGATCGAGGTCCGGATGAATACGCTTCCATCGTACGGAACCGCCGCTTGGATGCCGGGTGGCAGCGTCTTCTTGATCTCGCGGAACACCCGGTGCACCCCGGTGGCGACCGACAGGCTGTTCGCGTCCGGGGTCGCGAATACCCCAATGAACACCGCGGGCGTTCCGTTGAAATAAACGGCCTGGTTGTAGTTCTGCGCTCCGAGCTGAACCCTGGCAACATCACCCAGGCGCACTAGGGTGTTGCCGGCATTTCTGACTACCAGGTCACGGAACTGGCGGGCGCTGTGCAGGGTCGTCTGCGCCCGGATGGTGCGGGCGATGTCAGAGGACTTGGTGCGCCCGACGGCGCTGATGAAGTTGTTGTTCGAAAGGGCCTGCACCACGTCTGCGGGCGTCACGCCGAGCGCTGCCATGCGGTTCGGATTGAGCCAGGCGCGCAGTGCGAAACTGTTGCCGCTCGGCCCGGTGCCGGCCGGGACGATCTGTGCCTGGCCGACACCCGACACGCCCTGGATCCTCGGCTGTGCCACCCGCAGCACGTAATCGTTGACCTGCTGCTGTGATAGCGACTTGCTGTAGAACGCCAGGTACATCAGGGCCGTCTGGTTTCCTACGGTTTCGTTGATCACCGGCGCCTGGGTGCCGCCAGGAAGCTGGTTCTGGACCTGCTGCACCTTCGACATGATCTGCGCCAGCGCGGCGTTTGGATCATAATTGAGCTTCATGTAGACGGTGATGGTCGAGACCCCCGGGGAACTCGCCGCAGTCATGTAATCGATACCCGGAGCAGAGGCAATCGCCTGCTCCAGGCGCGCGGTCACGAACCCCTGGATCGTGCTGGGACTGGCGCCGGGATAGGCAGTAGTGACCGTCACCAGTGTGCTGGTGACCTTCGGATACTGGCGCACCGTCATCGCCAGCCACGCGCGCACGCCGAGCAGCAGGATCACGAGACTCAACGCGCTCGCGAGCACCGGGCGCCGAATAAAGATATCGGTGAATTTCATCACCCGTGGACCTCAGTGCGTATCGCCGTGAACCGCGACCGGCATGCCGCTGCGCAGCTTGATCTGTCCGGCTGTGACCACCAGCTCACCCGCCTTCAGTCCGGAGCGGACCTCAGTCAGGGCACCGCGCGTATCTCCGGGATGGACCGGCGCGGAGACTGCGACACGCATCGTCCGGCCGTCAACCTTGTGCGTCTTTACAACATACACGTAGTCACCGAAAGAGCTGTAGCTGATTGCCACAGTGGGAACCACCAGCGCCTGCTTCGCGGCGCCAACCGCAACACGCGCTTCGCCGAACATGCCCGGACGCAGCAGGAAGTGCGGATTGGGCACCGTGGCTTCGACCGCTACATTGCGCGTTGTCGGATCGATCTGTGAATCAAGCGCGCTGACGCGCCCGGCAAATTGCTGTCCGGGAAACCCGTTGACCGCGATCGAAACCTCCTGTCCCGGGTGAACCAGACCGATTTGACTCTGCGGTACGGTGAAATCGGCGCGCAACGGATCCCAGGCGTTCAGGGTAGCAATTGCGACACCAGGGGTCAGATACTGGCCAACGCTCACCAGGCGTATCCCGATCCGTCCCGAAAAGGGGGCCGATATGGAGAGCTTCGCAAGGGTGGCCTGGTCATTCGCGACGGCCGCCTGTGCCATTACATAGGCAGCGCGCGCCGCGTCCATGCTCTCGCGGCTTGTGGCATGCAGGCGATAGAGGCTTTTGGAGCGCTGGTAGTTCAGACGGTCAAGGGTCTCCGAGGCGCGGTCGCTCGCGAGCTGCGCCAGCTGGTTCGAGTCGTCAATCTGCACGAGCCGCTCGCCCTTTCTGACCGCCTGGCCGGAGTGGAAATAAATCCCGGTGATTTGGCCGGGTAGCTGGGTGGTAAGGTTGATTCCCTCGACCGACATCAGGCTGGCCACTGCCTGGATCCTTCCCTGCCACGCCTTCATAGTGGCAGGTGCAGCCGAAACGCTTACGACAAAAGGACCACGATGGGCCATCGCCGCAAAGGCCCGACGCGCCTTCCAGTACTTGAACCCGAAGAGCGCGCCGAGCACCACAGCAATGACCACTGCAGTTCTCAGGAATGAACGCAAACCGGACTTGCTCATCGGCTATTTCTCCGAAGCTTTTGAATCAGCATGGGTATATGCCGCCGGAACAGCCGCGATGCTGCCGTTGGCCTGCGGCGACCCGCCACCCAAGGCCACAAACAGCGCCGCAGTATCGGTATAGCGCTGGGCAAGCGCCTGTACGAAACCGATACGGGCACGGCTATAGCCCGCCTCGGCGGAAAGCAGCGACAGATAATCGACCGCACCCACCCGATACTGGTCCTGGGTCAGCTGCAAAGTGGTGGTCGCGGATTTGAGTTCGTCATCGAGCGCATTGAGCGCTTCGGCGTCGTGCTGAAGCGCACGCAGGGTATCGGCCACCTGCTGGAACGCTCCGAGAACCGTGACTTTGTACTGGGCGAACGACGCGCTGTAGGCAGCCTGCGCCGCATGCTTTTGCGCCTCCAGCGTTCCGCCCTCAAATATCGGCGCGGTGAGGTTTCCGGCCAGCGACCAGATGCGGTTGGCCGAATCGAACAGGGTGTTCGAGTTCAGGCTTTGGCCGCCCCAGCTGGCGGTGATGTCCAGAAGCGGGTACATGCGCGCCACGGCTTCGCCGACACTGGCGTTTGCCGCCCGCAGCTGCGCTTCCGCGGCCCGGATGTCAGGCCGGTTGGCGACCAGCGCGGAAGGCAGGCTGACCGGCAGCTTGGCGGGAAGGTGCAGCTTGGTGAGCGAAAGCACTTCCTGGCTCCACTGCGCAGGATAACGGCCGCTGAGCGCTGCCAGCGCATTCTGATCGCTGTCCAGCGCCTGCTTCAGCGGGGGGAGGGTCGCTTCGTCGGACGCCAGCTGGCTTTTCTGCGCCACGACATCGAGATAGGAGGCAGCGCCAATCCGATAACGCTGTTGTGTCAGGGTGAGCAGCCGCTGCTCGTTATTGACAATGTCAATGGTGGCCGCGATCTGCGCCTGAACGGCAGCCGCACCCAGGGCCGTCTGCACCACGTTCCCTTCGAGAGAAAGACGCGCAGCATCGAGCGCATCCCTTGCAACATCTTCCTGGGCCTTGGCCTGGCGGTACACGTAGCGGTTGATTCCGAACACGTCCGGGTAATAGCTGATGCCCACGGTCCCGGTATACAGCGAGAACACATTGGCGGGAGACGAGCCGCCGACTTGAGCACCCGAGGTGCGCTGCCGTTCCCCCGACAGCCCGGCATTCACCTGCGGGTAGAATATCCCCATCGCCGCCCGCAGGTTGGCGTGCGCCTCGCGCAGCGAAGCTTCCGACGCCTGCAGCGACGGATTGCGCGCCAGCGCCAGGGCCACAAGCTGATCCAGGCGGGAGGAATGGAACATTCGCCACCAGTCGCTTGCGGCAGTCTGGCCGTATTGGAAAACCTGGACCCCCTTTACGGGCGCCTGCGGAGCAGTCGCCGGCACGTACCGCGTGATCGCGGGGGGCGGCGGCTTGTGATAAATCGGACCCAACGCACAGCCGGCGAGTGACAATAATACAGCCACGGTCCCCAGGCTGCGGCAGCGGGGACACGTTCGTGATGACACAGGAAATACCTGCTCGAAAGCGCCTCTAGCGGACATTGCCCTATTCTAATCGGAAAGTCAGTTGCGCCGGACTGGCGGTACCCGATAACTTAGTAAGCGAATAATTAGCATTCTACCTAAATCTGGCGATGGATCTCAAGTAGCCGCTGCCGCATGCCGCTCGCGACCGGCATGCGCGGCCAACGTCCTTTCTGAGGGCAGATACCCCCTTCGTTGCGCTCTGCCAAGCTTCGGTCCCCGTCTGGTCAGCGGATCAGCAGATGGAACATCGCACTTATAAAGTGACGATAGTGGTCGATCAGCAACAGGGCAAAAAGCACGGCCAGGTACTGAATGGAGTACACAAAGGTCCGTCGCGCCAGTGCGTCACTGTAGCGGCGGTACAGTCCCCAGGCGAGACGCAGGAATCCCGCATCGAGCACCAGCGCACCCATTAAGTAGAACCAGCCACTCATGCCGACGGCGAATGGCAGGACCGTTACGGCCACCAGCAGGATCGTGTACAGCAGGATGTGGAGCCGCGTGAACTCGCTGCCGTGCGTAACAGGCAGCATCGGAATGCGCACCCGTGCATACTCCGGCTGCCGGTAGAGTGCCAGGGCCCAAAAGTGCGGCGGCGTCCACACAAAGATGATGAGGAACAGGAGCAGCGCATCGGCTGAAACGTGCCCGGTGACGGCAACCCAGCCCAGAACCGGCGGCACGGCACCCGCGGCGCCTCCGATTACAATGTTCTGCGGTGTGGCATATTTGAGATACACCGTATAGATCACACCGTAGCCAATAAGCGCGGTACAGGTCAGCACAGCCGTGAGCAGATTGACTTCCACCACCAGAATCGCCATCGAAACCGCAGCCATAGCCAGCGCAAAGAGCAGGGCCTGGAGTGAGGTGAGCTGGCCAGTGGGCAAAGGGCGGGCGCGCGTGCGCTCCATTGCCGAGTCCACCGCCTGATCGAGCAGGTGATTTATGCTGGCAGCCGAGCTCGCGGCAAGCCCGATGCCGATCGTCCCGAAAACAAGCACGTTCCACGGTATCAGGCCCGGGGCCGCTAGCAACATGCCGACCATCGCAGTAAACACGATAAGCGCCACGACACGCGGCTTGCACAACTCCAGAAACTCCCGCGCCTGGCCCAGGAGTCGCTGCCGACCCGGCGGCAAGGCTGACGTCTCGGTCTGTGTAGTCATCACGGCTCCGTACCTAAGGTTAAAGTGTGGCGGTGCAAAGACAAGTGCCCCTTCCGCCTGTTGATCGGCTTACCTCTGCCGCCGCGCCCCAGGCGATACCAGGCCCTCTTCTCCCGAGGAACCTGATATCAAGCGGTGCGTTCCTGCATTCCCCCGTCCGAAAACGAACGTCCATGAGCAGCGCCAAGGCCTCATTTCCGGAATCCGCTGCGGCATCGGTCGTTCCGTACGGATCACTCCGCAACGAACTGGCGCGGCCGGAGAACATGGTTCAGTGCAATCAGGCTCAGCATGAGCAGGACCCCGATAGCGCCATGGATAATTTCCACCAGCAACGGCAAGCGCAGCACCACATCCATCACTCCCGCGACCGTTTCGCCGAGAAGCAGCACCAACACCAGCATTCCGTAGCGGCACAGGTTGCTGTCGAACCCGACCCGCATTGTACGCAGCGCGAGCCACCCAACGTAGAGCAGAACGATCAGCGCCGCAACGCGATGCGTTACATCGATGGCGGTAATTCCCGACAGGTCCAGCATACCACCTCGGTGGTTCACACCAACAATGCGCCAGAGCGAGAATCCGTCAGCGAAATCCATCGGTGGCCACCAGCCTCCCTGACAGGTCGGAAAATCAGGGCAGGCCAGTCCAGCATTATTCGCGGCGGTCCACCCGCCGAGCAGGATGACCGCCGCAACGAGCAGCAACGCGACCACGGCACGCGATCGCAGATGCTGGATGCGAGGATGGGGCGGCACGGGCCGCCAAAATCGCTGCTCGCGCAGCGTTGCCCACCATAGCATCCCCAGTATCGTCAGGGCGAGAATCAGGTCCGCCATGGCGAACGGACCCCTCGGATGCCGGCCGGCAGCAACAATCCCAAGCCCCGACTGCAGGAATGCCAGGACCGCGGCTGTTGCGGGTACTATAAACTGCAACGCGCGGTAGCGCTTGCGCGACTTGTGGCCGAGATCGGCGAGGCGGATCAGGAACAGTCCAAGGATGGCGGGCAGATACCTATAGATCGCATTCATCCGGGCATTCTGTTTAACGGCGTCCGGAAGCGGAGTCTGGCCGCGCCGCTCCTCGTAAATCTCCCTGGCAGTAAGTGGCGCAAAGGGCTTGCCGTAGCAGCCGGACCATGCCTGGCAACCAGGATTGGCATCTGACAGGCGGGTATAAACCCCGAACAGCAACAGCGTATAGGCAAGCGTCGTACAGCCGAGCGCAAGCCGGAAGTACTTCGTCGAGGCACTCAGGCTTAGCATAGGCTAGCCCACTTGGGACACCTGCAGCAGGCGCACAAGGTCTTTGCGTATTCCTTCTGGATCGGCGTCCGGGGGATAGCTCATCATCAGGTTTCCGAGCGGATCCACGATGTAGATACGATTGAGTCGATCTGGCAGGTTCCCGTCGATAGCGAACTGTCCAGCCAGAGACGCGACTGCAGCGGGCGGGCCCACGACGACCCGCATGCCCGGATAATACTGCAATATCGCGTGCAGGTGGTCCAGGTTGCGGTTCGCGGTCACCACGAACAGCCTTCTGAGGCGCGTTGCATTACCTCCTTGGGCAATGCGTACCTGCCGCATCTTGTAAAGGTCCTGCACGCAGGCGCTGTCGCACGACGACGAACCGAAGTAAACCATCAGCCACTTGCCGCGCAGCGCGCTGAAGGGAAATGTCTTCCCGTCCAGAGACTGGAGGCGAACGTCGCCGATCGGGCGTGCCGGCTGGATCAGCTGGCCATGATTGACCAAGGAATGCGATCGCCACCCTCCGTAATAGAGCAGGTAGGCAATGATCTGTGGCAAAAAAAATACCATGATGATCAGGAACAGCTTGATTCTGCCGCGGCCACGACGCTCCGGCTGCGCTGTCTGTTCATCAGGTCTCATCACTTGGCTCATCAGGAATCCACAGGAACGCGCTTTACATTGACCCAAACGTAAATGACCAGCAGAGCCGCCGCCAGCAGGAACCATTGGCCTGCATAGGACTGATGCATCGCAATCCCGGTATCATATCGTGGCCATTTGCGAACAAATCCTCCTGCGGGACTGTGCGGATCGAGCAGAACGACCGCGGGTTGCACCGGGAACGGAACCGCCCGCCGGAACCGCCGCATGTCCAGGTTTTCCCATACGGGCGGCCACTTTCCGGATATCGGACGGGGATGCGCCAGCGTGAAATAGTGGGCATCCGGAATCATGGCGACACCCGCGACAACCTGTTCTCCCCTTGGCGTAGCAACTGGCGGGAGATGGGTGCGATTCGCTCCCATGGGTATCCAGCCACGGTTGACCAGGATCCGCGTGTCACTACCGGCGATGCGCATCGGGGTGATGACGTCATAGCCGGCAAATCCATTGTGCACCTGGTTGTCGAGCAGAAATTGGTGACGAGCATCGTAGTAGCCCCTGGCGATGATGCGGGAATAACGCAACTCACCAGGGCGCAGCAATTTCCGGCCGATCACGATAGCCGTCTCCCGGGCGTGCGCATCGATCTGCGCCTGCAGCGCGCGCGCCGCTCTTGCCCGATCGAGCTGCCAGAATCCGAGCGCGATTAGCGTCGGCAAGAGCAGCAGGGTTGCAAGCGTCGGGACAAGGCCGGGGCGGAATCTGATTCGGGAAGTCGGCATGGGAAAACTGAATATTGCGCAAACCGGTAATCGGGTTACACTGAGTATACTTCATTCTCCTGAAAACTAACTTGGGCGCGCCGCATGAATACCTCCCTCATTTTCCGCATCATCATTGTAGTGATGCTGCTGTTGGTCGTCGGAAGCCTGTTCTCGGCGCTGGCATTCCTTTATAAGGACCGGGGGCAGGGAACCCGCGCCGTCCGGTTTCTGACGGTGCGCATTGTCCTGTCCCTGGCGCTGTTCTTCCTGATGATTGCCGGATTCTACTTCGGGCTGATCACCCCGCACGGCATTAGCCCGTAGCGGTCACTTCCAGAACGGCGGCGTTTGGCGACGCCGGCGGCACCGGGGGCCCGGTGCCGCCGGCCTCTGTGTTTACAGCCAGTAAACGAAAATAAACAGCGCAAGCCACACCACATCCACGAAGTGCCAATACCACGACACCGCCTCGAAGGCAAAGTGGTGGTCGGGGCGGAAATGTCCCTTGATGCTGCGGACCAGCATCACAATCAGCATGATGGTCCCGATGGTCACGTGCAGACCGTGAAATCCCGTCAGCATGAAGAAGGTCGCCCCGTAGACACCGGCCTTCAGCGTCAGCCCGAAATGCGTGTAGGCCATGTAATACTCATGGGCCTGGAGCGCAAGAAAGCTGCAACCGAGGAGGATCGTGAGC
This sequence comes from Pseudomonadota bacterium, assembly GCA_021785795.1. The sequence continues at coordinate 2,424 of JAJYEK010000088.1, read as the reverse complement.
ACCAGGCCAACGATGAGCTGGGCCCGGTTGCTTTTGAGCAGCCCCCAGTGGGCCCAGGTCACAGTTGCCCCCGATGTCAACAGGATAAGCGTATTGATCGCCGGGATGCCCCAAGGTGACATGGGCGTGAACGCTGCGCCTTTTGGACCGCTCGTCGGCCAGGCCGCATGGAAGCCTGGCCATAGAATATGGTCCGCTGCGATCCAGGGCACGGAATAGTGGCGTTCGAAGAAGAGCGCGCCGAAAAAGGCCGCAAAGAACATGACCTCGGAGAAGATAAACCATGCCATGCCCATACGGAACGACATGTCCACCTGCGCGTTGTAGGCAGCGCCTTCACTCTCGCCGACCACCTGGCCAAACCAGCGCGTCATCATGAACGCGATGATCACGCCACCTGCCAACAGAACCCACGGTCCGGCTCCCAGGTCGTTGATGGTCAGGACGGTGCCAAGCGCGAGCGTAAACAGCCCCGCAGAAGCCGTCAGCGGCCACGGGCTTGGGCTTGGCAGGTAGTAGTGGTCGTGCGTTGCAGACATGTTCAATCCCCTTCTGTCGTGGTGGTTTTTTTCGATCACGCAAATTCCGGCAACCGGCAGTGTGGCTGTCGTCGAGTCACGCGGGGCCTGATATTTCCCCCGCCGCTCCGCGCTACCGGCAGCGGCGAGGCCTGCCGCTGCGACAGCGCTCCGTTCAGGAAGGACTTTCCTGCCCGGCGGCCGGATGCAACCCCGGCTGCCTCCTGGTCCCGCGTGGGGCCTGTCATCGAAAGAAGCCCCGCACTATCGTATACAGGAAGAGCCCCAGGGCGATCAGCCCCAGCACGGTCGCCGTACGCCGATTTACCCGGCGCAGCGTATCGCCCCTGCTGGTCCCGTCGTCCATTTATCCTCCATTTCCTGGCCACATTGTGCGCCCTGCACCCAAGCGCTCCGCCGGGCGCTATTTGACTGTGGGCGCCGTGGCAAAGCTGTGATAAGGAGGGGGCGAGCTCAGTGTCCATTCCAGGCCCTCGGCGCCCTCCCATACCCTGTCTGTCGCCTTCTTTCCGCCCTTGACCGTCTGGTAGACGACGTACACCCAGAGCAGCTGGCTCAGCCCGAGGCCAAAGGCGCTGATGCTGACAACACGGTTTAGGTCCGTGAACTGCAACGCGTAGTCGGGAATTCGGCGCGGCATGCCGGCGAGGCCGAGAAAATGCATCGGGAAGAAGGTCAGGTTGAAGAAAATGGTCGTCAGCCAAAAATGCCACTTGCCCAGAGTTTCGTTGTACATATGGCCGGTCCACTTGGGAAGCCAGTAGTAACAGCCCCCCATCATGGCCATGGCGGCGCCGGCGAACAGCACGTAGTGGAAATGGGCCACGACGAAATACGTATTGTGATACTGGAAATCTGCCGGCACGACCGCGAGCATCAGACCCGACAGTCCGCCGATTGTGAACATGACCAGAAAGCCTATGGCGAACAGCATCGGAGTCTCGAAGCTGAGCGACCCGCGCCACATGGTGGCGACCCAGTTGAATATCTTCACGCCTGTCGGAACTGCAATCAGCATCGTTGAGTACATGAAGAACATTTCAGCCGGGGCCGGCATGCCCACGGTGAACATGTGATGCCCCCACACGATGAAGGACAGGAACGCGATCGAGGCCGTTGCGAAAACCATGGACTCGTAGCCGAACAGCGGCTTGCGCGAAAACGTGGGAATGATCTGGGAAATAATGCCGAAAGCCGGCAGGATCATGATATAGACTTCAGGATGCCCGAAGAACCAGAACAGGTGCTGATACAGCACCGGATCGCCGCCGCCGGCGGCTTCAAAGAAATGGGTGCCAAAGTGACGGTCCATCAGCACCATGGTGACGGTACCGGCGAGCACCGGCATCACGGCAACCAGCAGAAAGGCGGTGATGAGCCAGGTCCACACGAACATGGGCATCTTCATCAGCGTCATGCCGGGAGCGCGCATGTTGAGAATGGTGACAATAATATTGATCGCACCCAGCACCGAAGATATGCCCAGCATGTGGATGGCGAAAATCACGCAATCCATGCCGATGGGCGCCTGGACTGACAGCGGGGCATACATGGTCCAGCCGGTCCCCGGCGCTCCGCCCGGCATGAAAAACGAGCTGAGCATGAGCGTGAAGGCGAACGGCAGGATCCAGAAGCTCCAGTTATTGAGGCGCGGCAGCGCCATGTCAGGCGCCCCGATCATCATCGGGATCAGCCAGTTGGCAAAGCCGACGAACCCGGGCATGATGGCCCCGAAAATCATGACCAGGCCATGCATCGTGATGAGCTGGTTGAAGAAGTAAGGCTTCATGATCTGCATGCCGGGCGAAAACAGCTCGGCACGGATCAGCATCGCGAAGCTGCCGGCAACGAAGAACATCAGCAGACTGAACAAGAGATACATCGT
>JAJYEK010000284.1:2240-2904 GCA_021785795.1 Pseudomonadota bacterium | reverse complement strand
CCTATCAAAACCCAGGAAGCTTCAGAGTCTTTTCTTCTTGTAATACAGCAAAATTGCGCGGGCGCCGGGCAACGATTTCCCGCACGCCTATCTGTACGGCTTCGGATTCCAGCGCCAGCACCGGCACTTGCCAGGGCGCCGAAGGCATGAGCTGTTTTGCGGGCAGGATGCCCTCACGGATGAGCAGATGCACGGAACCCACACAGATCTTCAATCGGTGCGCCGTTTCATCCACGCTGATCATTTCAGCGGTGGTGGCTGTCGGATCGAATGGAGCGATCCCCAGGCGCTCGCGCAGTGCGCACACCTGCACGGTCGTCCACGATTTACCATCCTCAGACTTGCAGCGCATGCGATTCATCGTCACCGCCAACTCCCGGTCGGGCCACTGGCCGCCCAACTTCTGTATTACCACGACGGGACTGGGATGACGGTCCTCGGGATAACGCCCACATTTCGTACGTGCGACTCTGATCTCGGTATGACGACCGCCAGTCCAGTGAACGGTGACGACCGCTTCGTTGGACGCATCGTCCAGATCGATTACGGTTTCCTGGATCAGGACGCGCGTGAGCCGCTGTTTGGTGCGGGCATCGGCGCCGGGTGCGTTCCATACGGCTGGCAAATCCTGTGCGAGGGCCATCAGCGCCGCGCAATCGATCTG
>JAJYEK010000284.1:1546-2230 GCA_021785795.1 Pseudomonadota bacterium | reverse complement strand
CGCACGGCATGTTCGTCAAATCCTCTCAGACGCTCCTCAAGCCGTGCGGCGTGTTCCAGGGCGGTGTTCCAGCGGGCTTCCAGCTCGCGGGCCACAAGCCGCTTGGCGGGGTCCACGCACTCGTAGCGGCGTGCGGCCAGCGATGCCTCGTAACGCGCCTGCTCGAGTTCGCGGGTTACGGCCTGCCGTAGGTCCTCATCGGCCCGCGCCGCTTGTTCGGCGGCGCGGATCGCCGCCTCAACGGCATGCCCCGAGACGGCTTCCATCATCGCCGCGGCGACCGCCCGATCCACTCGAACTCCCCCGATGCCGATACAGAACGCCGTGCCGGCCAGGGCACTGTCGCCTGGGCACTGATAGCGGTGCGCATGACCGGAGCGCATGCCGTAGAACACACGCATCATCCGTCCGCAGCGGCCGCATCGAACCAGGCCCGTCAGCAGCGCCCGACCCCCGCGCGCGGACTTGCGCGACATGCGTTTTTTCATATGGGCGTTCTCGGCGATCATCTGTTGGTTCTCCTCGAACTCTGCCCAGCTGATGTACCCTGGATGATGGTCCCGGATCAAGACGCTCCATGCTGGCATCGGTTTGTAGTGCCCTTCGGTCTTGTGCGCCCGTCCGTCGAGGACCCGGGTGCGTTGACCGGTGCGGCCGAACACGTAGGCACCAGCATAAAGGGGA
>JAJYEK010000284.1:0-1536 GCA_021785795.1 Pseudomonadota bacterium | reverse complement strand
ATCTCCAGAACGTTGTGATACTGAGCCTCCTTCCATTGCACTCGGCGGCCTGCCGGACTCTGGCGTGCCACGGGCAGCTGCACGCCATGGTCCCTGGCCCAGAGCAACACCTGGCGGGCGCTGCCGAGTTCGCGGAACCTGCGTAATACCAGCCGGATCGCATCAGTGATACGTTCATCAGGGTCCATCTCAAGGCGACCCAGCTCGTCCCAGCAATAGCCCGGCGGCAGCGCAAAGCGCAACTCACCGCGCTTTGCCTTCGAGTCCCGCGCCGCAAGCCCCCGCTGTCTCAGCAGAGACAGTTCATATTCCGACATCGTACCCTTTAGGCCCAGTAGCAACCGATCGTTGACCAGGCGCGGATCATAGGTTCCGTCGGGATCGATGACAAGGGTTGCGGTCAAGGCACACAGATCGATCAGGTGGTGCCAATCACGGCCATTGCGCGCCAGGCGCGAGGCCTCGATGCAAAATACCGCACCGGTGGACCCGCTGCAGACTGCGGCCACGAGCCTCTGAAAGCCCGGTCGCTCAACGAGGCCGGAGCCAGAGCGCCCCAGATCGTCATCGATGGTGGCAACCGGGGAAAATCCCACGGCGCGTGCCGACTCGGCCAGAGCGTACTGGCGACGCTGACTCTCGGTGTGCTCGAGCACTTGCCCCGCGGTCGATTGACGAACGTATACGATGGCACCGCGCGTGAGGTGCTCAGGGGTGATCTTCGGGTTCATCGTCCTCTCCTGATACGCTTGGGAGTGTGCTGAACGGCGTGCCGAGGGCTTCGAGCAGCAGCTCGGCCAGCGCGGCCACCAGCGCCTCCTGCGCCTCCTCGGGCAGCGGATACCTTGTCTCGGGTTCGAGAAACAGGGCGAGTTGTCGCCTTGACGCATTTACCCTTCGATTCATCGGAGTGACCCTCATGGTCTGGGGAGCCCCATGATGTAACAGTCGGCGGCGAACTTCTCGAAGCCGCGGTCGACTCGGCCGAGAGCAGCGCACGGAGCTCGCTCAGTGCACCGACGGATAATTGTGGTGATCCAAGCGACATCGCGCTGCATGTTGGGGCGTCACACATCCACGCCGGCAATTCACGTGATAGGCCCGATGGCGCCTCCACATGGACGACCGCACCGACCCCGCGGCCCGCCCGTCTGTACAGCGTCAGTCGCTGACCATGCAGCGGATGCCATCGATACTCAACCACGACAGACTGCGATCGGTATGCGGAATGTCGTTTGATTCGCGACGCAGATCAAGGTGCTCGCGTTTGAAGAAGGCGGTTACTGCCTGTGGAGCAAGCGGCTCGAAGCAGGACGCTTCGCCCGTGGGCCGGCAGGCCTGGTGAAGCGTGCACTGTGTCACACCGAGTTCCTGGCGCTCATCGAAGGGGTCGACCTGGTGATCAAACGGCAGAGAAAACGTTACCGGAAAGCGGCATGAAAAGCAGAAAAAACACTATGAAATAAGCAGCGTCATGGGTTCTCATTTGATAGAATAGTCACGTTCAAAACAAGATAAAAACACCTTGTCCACTGC
>JAJYEK010000087.1 GCA_021785795.1 Pseudomonadota bacterium | reverse complement strand
TGCGACATCGGCCACGACGATCCTCGATCGGTTGATGCACCGCGCCGTGCTCGTCGAGTTCTCCGGCAGAAGCTATCGGCTGAAGGAAGCGGCGAACCGTCTTGCCAAGGCGACGCACACCGGGTAACAATCCTACCCTGTCCTGTCGCGGTGCCGGGGGAGTTTGACCTGGCCACGGATGGGGGAAGTTGAAGTGGCCGCCGGGGATCAGAAGCAAAAATCCGTTGATTTTCCCGACGCAATCTATTTACACTCGAACCCCAGTGAGTGGGGCAATGGCGGAGCATGACAGGCCCTTCAATGTACCGGCTCTTCAAAGGGGGGTGTGTCGAGGCGTAGAGTGCAAACGCGGGACGTACGGTTTTAACGGAAGTGGATCATCTGCAGGCTACAGATTGAGAATGTTGTGTGATGCCGCGGGTGGTTCGTCAGAAGGTTGGTCGCAGCAAGGAATCTCGCGACTACCTATGCAGCGATGAAAGCGAAATTAATGGTGTGCCGGCCCAAGATGGGCATCCACAAGGACATCGTGAGAGGGGCAGCGCTAGATGGCCGATGAATACGGAATAGATAGTCACAAGCTGGTATATCATCCCGCACGTGTCAGCCAGCTGCTTCAGGTAGGAGACGACTGGGAAAAGGCCAAGGAGGTCTATCCGATTTATATCGAGATCTCCCCGGTCGGGGCCTGCAATCACCGCTGCACCTTCTGTGCCGTGGATTACATCGGTTATCAGGCGCGCACGCTCGACGCAGCTAACCTGGCCGACCGTTTATCCGAGATGGGACGTCTCGGCGTGAAGAGCGTCATGTATGCTGGCGAGGGGGAGCCACTGTTGCACAAGAAGATCAACGACATCGTCCGCGCCACCAAGGAAGCAGGCATTGACGTGTCGTTTACCACCAACGCCACAGTAATGAACCAGGCCTTCGTTGAGCAGTCATTGCCGCATATCTCGTGGATTAAGGTCTCGATCAATGCCGGTACACCCGCGACCTACGCTAAAATTCACCAAGTGGATGCGAAGGATTTCCACAAGGTGGTGGACAACCTGAAAAAAGCAGTCGCGTTCAAGCACGTACATCAACTCGATTGCACCATCGGTGCGCAATCACTGCTGCTGCCGGAAAACGCCGCCGAGATAGATCGGCTTGCCTATCTGTGCCGCGACGAGATCGGCCTTGATTATCTGGTAGTCAAACCCTACTCGCAGCATTTCTTCAGTAATACGCATGTCTATGATGGTATCGATTATAACCAGTACGTAGCTCTCGGGGACACCCTGGAGCAACTGAACACCGACCATTTTAACGTTGTCTTCCGGCGCAACACCATGAGGAAATATATGGAGTCGGAAGAGAAGCGTTATACCAAATGCAATGCTACGCCATTCGTATGGGCTTACGTCATGGCGGACGGCGCGGTGTATGGCTGTAGTGCGTATCTGCTCGACCCTCGTTTTGGTTATGGGAACCTAAACGACCAATCCTTCCGTGAGATCTGGCAAGGCGATAAACGCCGGCAGAATTTTCACTATGTTCGCCATGACCTCAATATTCATGAATGCCGCAAGAACTGCCGTATGGACGAGGTAAACCGATATTTATTTCGTCTGAAGGAAAATCGTGTGCCGCACGTCAACTTTATATAGCAATCCTGCCAACGCACGCAGAGGAGTTGATCATGAGGACATTAGTGACAGGAGGGGCAGGTTTCATTGGTAGTCATTTAACCGAACTGCTGTTGTCGAGAGGCCACGAGGTGGTTGTCGTGGACAATCTGGTGTGCGGCCGGCTTAGCAATTTGCGCGATTGCGAGAAAAGCCCGCGGCTTTCGGTTGTAGAGGCGGATATTCACGATAAAGAAGCGCTTGGGCGCATATTCAACGACATAGACTGGGTATTCCATCTCGCTGGGCTGGCCGATATTGTCCCGTCCATTGAGCAACCAGCGCAATATTACCACACCAATGTTACTGGCACGTTCAATGTGCTTGAGTGTGCGCGCGAGCATGGCGTGAAGCGCTTCGTGTACGCAGCCTCGTCGTCGAGCTACGGTATACCAGACGTTTATCCCACACCTGAAAGTGCCCCGATCCGCCCGCAGTATCCATATGCGCTTACCAAATCTATGGGCGAGGAACTGGTGCTGCACTGGGCGCAGACTTATAAACTCCCTGCGCTGTCGCTGCGACTGTTCAACGTCTATGGTCCGAGGTCGCGCACCACTGGTACCTACGGCGCCGTGTTTGGGGTTTTTCTGGCACAGAAGCTCAACAACAGGCCATTTACGGTAGTGGGTGATGGCACGCAGACCCGCGATTTTACGTATGTGTCCGATGTCGCAGAGGCGTTTGTGTGTGCTGCCGAATCAAGCCATGCTGGTGAGGCGATGAACGTTGGCAGCGGTAGTCACTACAGTGTCAACCACTTGGTGGAATTACTGGGTGGACACGTCGTGCACATCCCGAAGCGTCCGGGCGAGCCGGATTGCACTTTTGCGGATATCTCCAAGATTAGGCGCCTGCTCGGCTGGGAGACCCGAATATCGTTTGAAGATGGTGTCCGGCGCATGCTTGAGCGGCTCGATGATTGGCGTGACGCACCGGTGTGGGATCCATCCTCGATTCACGAGGCCACGGCGCCGTGGTTTCACTATCTTAGAGGGAGCTTGTCATGCTGATAGGTGATACTGATCTATTGCTCAGTGTGCGCGCTACCCGATTCCAGGCGCTACTGTCGGGTTGCGAGGTTACAGATGCTGCTGGAAATCCGCTGGATCTCGAAGATGGGATTCAGCGCGCGGTGCAGTATTTGCGCACGGTACGTGATCAAGGGAATCGGGTTTATCTCGTCGGCAATGGCGGCAGTGCGGGTATCGCTAGCCATACAACCACGGATTTTGTGCACGTTGCGAAGCTCAGAGCTCACACGCTGCACGACTCGTCACTCCTAACATGCATGGCGAATGATTATGGGTACGAGAACGCGTTTTCGCGACTACTCGCACAGATAGCCGCAAGCGGAGATATTCTCATTGCCATCAGCAGTTCCGGTAAGTCGCTTAATATCCGCAATGCGGCCACGGCTGCGAAACAGGCCGGGGGAACAGTTATTACGCTGAGTGGATTTGATCGCAGCAATCCGTTGCGTAGCTTGGGGGACCTCAATGTCTGGCTAAAGTCATGGGATTATGGGTTGGTCGAGATCGGCCATCAATTTATACTACATAATATGGTTGACCGGTTTGAGCAGGAAATAACGGGAACCTGATCATGTCGATCAGCAAGATCATTCCCCTGGACGAGCTTGCGGGGCGCTCGCTTGCATTAAAGGCTGAGGGAAAACGTGTGGTGCTATGCCATGGTGCCTTCGATCTGATGCATGCTGGTCACATCCGCCATATGCAGCGAGCCAAGCAGGAGGGCGACGTATTAATGGTTACTGTGACCGGGGATGCCTACGTGAATAAAGGGCCCGGACGGCCCGTGTTTAGTGAACACCTGCGAGCAGAATATGTGGCCGCGTTAGCGTGCACGGATTTTGTCGCTATCAGCCATGCGGTTACAGCGACAGTGGCGCTGAGCAGGATTCAACCGGATGTCTATGCCAAGGGCAGCGATTACCGTTCACCGGAGGACGACGTCACCGGTAACATTGTGAGCGAGCAGGAAGCGGTAGAGGCGCACGGTGGCCGAATATTTTACACCGATGAGATAACATTTAGCTCAAGCCATCTGCTGAACGAGCATTTTGGGGTATTCCCACCAGAGACAAAGGCGTATCTGGGGGCGTTTCGCGCCAACTGGTCGGATAAGGATATTCATCGCATGCTTCAATCCTTGTCTGGGCTTAGGGTGCTGGTCATAGGCGACGCCATTGTTGACCAATATCACTACACTGCGCCACTTGGTCAGACCGGGAAATATAATATTCTGGCGGTACGCTACGAGTCGGAAGAGCAGTTTGCGGGAGGTGCCATCGCGGCTGCCAACCATCTGGGCGGATTTTCTAGTCAAGTTACGTTGGTTACGGGACTTGGCACAATCAACAGTCACGAGGAATTTATCCGCTCTAAGCTTTCGAAGAATGTGGAGCCGGTATTCTTCTACATGGAGGGCGCACCCACGGTGACCAAGCGCCGTTTCGTGGATGGCGATCTGGCTAAGCTCTTCGAGGTATATTTTTATCACACTGACCCGATGCCTGATGAGACCGAACAAAGGATTTGTGCGTGGCTACATCAGCATGTCGAAGAGTACGACGTGGTCGTCGTCCCGGATTTTGGCAATGGGTTCATCACCAGCGTCATGGTTGACGAGATTTGCGATCGCGCCAAATACCTTGCAGTCAATACCCAGGTCAACAGCGGAAACCGGGGTTTTCATGTAATTCACCGCTATACGCGCGCTGACTTTGTCTCGCTTAACGAACCCGAGGTACGGCTTGCCTCACACAATCGCCAAGATCCGATTGAATCGGTGGCGCGTGACGTGAGCGAGCGAGTCAAGGCAAGGAATTTTGCCGTGACGCGCGGTACTAAAGGAGTGATCATGCTTGACCGTCAGTCAGGCGTGGCGCATACCGTGCCTGCACTCTCGACCAAGGTGGTAGATCGCATTGGTGCGGGCGATGCCTTCCTTTCACTTTCGGGTTTATGTCTAGGTGGAGGTTTGCCATCTGAGGTGGCTGCGTTCGTCGGTAGCGCCGCCGCTGCACTCGATGTCCAGATTGTGTGCAACCGAGAACCCATCAGCGCTGTCAGTCTTAACAAGTATGTCACCACGCTGTTGAAATAACCAATGCCGAATGCCGATCTGCTTTCCCTGTATCGAGTCATGCTGCGCATCCGGTGCACCGAAGAGACGATCGCAAACCGCTATGCAGAACAGCAGATACGTTGTCCCGTGCATCTATGTATTGGACAGGAGGCGATAGCAGCCGGAGTATGTGCGGCACTCAAACCGGAGGATGTGGTGTTCAGCAATCACCGCGCACACGGGCATTACCTGGCTAAGGGCGGGAGCATGAAAGCCATGGTGGCGGAACTATATGGCCGCGCGACCGGTTGTTGTGGAGGCCGTGGCGGTTCGATGCATCTTATTGATCTTGATGCTGGCTTCATGGGTGCGACACCCATCGTGGGTGGCACGGTACCGCTTGCCGTGGGTGCCGCATGGGCATCTAGCCTTAAGGGCGAGCGTAAGGTCGGGGTGGCGTTTTTCGGTGATGGCTGTTTCGAGGAAGGCATCGTGCACGAGTCTATGAATTTTTCAGCCCTGCATAAGCTTCCTGTGTTATTTGTGTGTGAGAATAACAACCTGTCGGTATATACACCGCTCAAGGATCGTCAACCAGCCCGGCCGATCCATGTTGTCGCCAAAGCGCACGGCTGGGGAACGTGGTGTTCCGATGGCAACGATGTTGAGGCGGTACTCGGTATCGCGTGCGAGGCCGTGGACCGGGCGCGTGGTGGCGCTGGACCGCAGTTTCTTGAGTTCGAGACGTACCGCTGGCGTGAGCATTGTGGCCCCAATTTTGATGACAAACTTGACTACCGCTCAACGTTTGAGGTCGTAGCGGGCAAAGCAGGTGATCCGTTGGTGCGCGCACAGGAAAAGTTGCTGCGGGAAGGCCGCGCAACTCAGTCCGACCTGGATAAGCTGAAACGCGTAATTGTGCAGGAGATTGAATGGGCTTTCGAGCATGCGCTGTCCAGCCCGGCTCCGACTTATGTCGATGCCGCAAAGGGGGTTTATGCGCAGTGAGAGCATGTGATGCGCGAACTCACATATGCACAGGCGATACAGGAGGCGCTCAGACAGTCTATGGAGGCCGATCCGCGCGTTGTAGTCATCGGCGAGGGCGTACCTGACCCGAAGGCAATTTTTTCTACAACCGCCGGATTACGCGACAGATTCGGGCCGCGGCGTGTGTTCGATATGCCGCTTTCCGAGAATGGCATGACCGGTATCTGTATCGGCGCGGCTTTGTCCGGCATGAGGCCGGTGATGGTGCACCAGCGTGTTGATTTCTCGCTTCTGGCGATGGACCAGATCGTCAACAATGCTGCCAAATGGCATTATATGTTCGACGGTCGTGCCAGCGTACCGCTGGTGGTGCGTGTCATTGTCGGGCGCGGCTGGGGGCAGGGTCCGCAGCATTCCCAGAGCCTGCAAGCGTTATTCGCCCATGTCCCTGGCCTCAAGGTGGTTCTTCCAGCTACCCCATACGATGCCAAGGGTATGCTCATCAGTGCAATCGAAGATAACAATCCGGTCGTGTTCATTGAGCATCGCTGGCTGCACAACATCACGGGTACAGTGCCAGCAGATGAGTATCGTGTGCCGCTTGGTGTCGCGCGCGTGGTCCATGAAGGTACGGACATCACCGTCGCCGCGTTCTCGTATATGCTTATGGAAGCGTTGCAGGTAGCCCACGTGTTGGCACAGCACGGCATCTCAGTGGAAGTAATTGATATGCGTAGTGCGCGTCCATTAGATGTTGAGTCTGTAGCAAACTCATTGCGAAAAACGGGGCTTTTATTGGTGCTGGACACGGCATGGACCAGTGGTAGTATTAGTGGAGAGCTGATTGCCTGTGTAGTCGCTGCAGAGTTCGCCGCCTTACGAAAGGCACCTCAGCGTATCGCTTCTCCAGATCATCCAGTGCCGACGTCGCATCATATGGCCGACGGATATTATCCGGATGCAGTCCGTGTGTTTGAAGGGATTATGACGCTAACAGAAATAGAGCTGCCACCACCAGACCGCAATGAGGTGCTCGCGGCCTTATGTCATGTCGGTCCGAGGGATGTACCTGGTGTGAAATTCGCCGGATCCTTTTGATTGGACACATCTGTATTTCAGGAGAAGCGTGATGGATAAGACGATATCCAAAAACCGATTTGGCAAGGACACCGTGACCGCGATTCCGGAAGATGCTCCACTGGCCAGAATGCCGGGCCACAAATTGCGGACCTCAAACGTTATCGTCGACCGCAAGGTTCTGGCAGCGCAGGAAAAGGAGCTGCTTGAGCAACAGGCGGATTCGGCAACACTCGATGTGTTGTCAAACCAGAACCTAGAATATGTTGAGTCCGCAGGACAGATCGGGGTCGTTCGCGTCAATCTTGACTGGAAAGATGAGTCTGGTATTCCGAATCGTTTTACCGGACCTACGTTCCGCACCAAGCGGGAACGATTCCGTTTTGACGGTCATAAGATGATGTACCATATTGACCGCATAGCGGCATGGCAGCGCGGCGAGAAATTTGCCCCGATCCATATCGATATGGGGCTTACAAAATTCTGCAATACCGCATGCCTCTATTGCTACGCGGTGGTCCAGAATATGACGCGTGGCACCATGATTGCGCGCGATGCATTGCTGCGCTATATCGAGGATTGTGGTCGGCTGGGTGTACGTTCGATCGGGTTTATCGGCGATGGTGAGCCCACGCTAAACCCGGCCGTATACGACGCTACCGTGCTGGCACGCAAGGTCGGGATAGACACGGCTATGGCGACCAATGGTCTGCTCTTTGCTATGGACCGGGCACATGACATGCTGAGAGACATGACCTGGATTCGCTTCAACCTGTCTGCTGGCGAGCGTGAGGGTTTCCAGCACGTACACCAGTCCAAGGCCAAGAATTTCGATATGCTGGTCGACAAAATTCGCTCACTGGTCCAACTTAAGAAGCAGCACGGCTACAAGTGCACCCTTGGCCTGCAGATGGTCCTGATCCCAGAATGTTATGACCAAGTGCTCCGAGAGGCAGAGCTCGGGGCGGAGCTAGGTGTGGATTACTTTGTCATAAAACAATGCTCAGACTCCGAATACAAGGAGATCGGTATTGATTATAAGGACTACCTCAAGATTGAAGATGTACTGAGACAGGCAGAGACGTTATCGAACGAACATTATGTGGTGCAGGTTAAGTGGGACAAGATCAGAGCGGGTAGCGAGTCACCACTGTATAAAGATGGATATCGCAAATATGACCAGTGTTGCGGCACGCCGTTCCTGCTGCAGATCTCTGGTAATGGCAAGATCTATCCATGTGGTCCGTTTTTCAATAAAGAGCGGTTCTACATCGGCGACATTCATGAGCAGTCGTTCTATGACATGGTGATGGGGGAGCGTTACTGGGCAGTGCACAAGGACGTCACGGAGTCGGTTGACGTTCACAAGGATTGTGCCATTGGCTGCCGTCAGGACTACGTGAATAAATTCTTATGGGACCTGAAAAACTCGCCGGAGCATATCAATTTCATCTAAGTGGGATGGAATCTACACCCTCACGCAGGGTGGCTAATTACGTTCAGTCCAACACCGTGTTCGCAGGCGCGGTCATTGTAGCGCCGGGCGGCCGTGTGCTTTGCCAGCTGCGCGATGATAAACCGGGAATCCTCTATCCTGGTTATTGGAGTTGTGCACCGGGCGGCCATGTGGAGGCGGGCGAGGAACCAATGGCGGCGGTCGTACGTGAGCTGTATGAGGAGTTTGAGGTGCGTGCTGAAAGGCTGCGTCGACTCGTAACTATCGTCGAAAACAGTGGCGATTGTATCGGAACGTATCACGCCTTTGTGGGACAGTTAGTGATGCCGGTGTCAAAGGTGAAATGCCATGAAGGCGTGCGCGTGGAATTTCTGGCGTTGGAAGCAGCACTCGCGCTGCGACAACATCCGGTTAGCCGTAAAATCCTGCTGGAATTTGTGCGACAGTCACTTCACGTTTTGACGCCAAGCGCCGATGTCAGGCGGTAAGAGTTTTTGTGTGCTTGAGAGGAACAGGATCCTGCGCCGAGCGTCACCGGTAGCGAGGCGCGATATGGTTTTTTGTGGTTCAGGTGCAATGCAACATCTTTAGTCTTTTGATTGAACAGGGTTGTGCGACGATGAATTCTTAGTGCGCGCGACGAGCGCCTGCCACCATGATTCGTTGTCGATGTACCAACGCACCACCTCCTGCAGCCCAGATACTATGGAGTGTCTCGGGACGTAGCCGAGCCCCTGCCGAATCTTGGAGGCATCAATAGCATATCTCCGGTCATGACCCGGCCGGTCCTTGACGAAGGTAATCAGGCGGTTGTGTGGGCGCACAGCGGTGCCTGGCCGACAGTGATCCATGATCTCGCAAAGCTGGTGGACCAATGCGAGGTTAGTGTATTCACAGTTTCCGCCAATGTTGTAAGTTTCTCCCTCACGTCCGTGAGTGAGGATCAAGTCGAGCCCCACGCAGTGATCTTCCACATGCAGCCAGTCTCGGATGTATTGACCATCCCCGTAGATCGGCAACGGCACGCCCTCCAGCAGATTCAGGATGCACAATGGGATCAGTTTTTCTGGGAACTGATATGGACCATAGTTGTTGGAGCAGTTACTGATGGTATGCCGGAGGCCGTATGTATTCCCGTAGGCGCGCACGAGATGATCAGATGCTGCCTTGCTTGCTGCATAAGGTGACTGGGGGTCATAGCGGTTATCCTCTGTGAATGGCGGATCATTTGCCCCCAGCGAGCCATACACCTCGTCTGTGGATACATGGTGAAATCGGTGTTCCACTTCAGGCTTCTCTAGCCACACCTGTCTGGCGGCTTCAAGCAGATGATGTGTTCCAATGACGTTTGTATCCAGGAAAGCTCCCGGATTTGAGATAGATCGATCAACATGAGACTCAGCGGCGAAGTGGACAATGGTGTCCAATTGCTCCTCCTTCAGCAAGGAGATGACCAGTGCGCGGTCCCGTATGTCGCCGTGCACAAACCGAAACTGTGGATTAGGGATTGCGGCCGCCAGGCTATCCCGATTGGCAGCATAGGTGAGCGCGTCCAGCCCCACGATAAAGTCATCTGCATGATTCGCGAGCCAGTAGTGCACGAAATTGGTGCCGATGAACCCTGCGGCGCCGGTAATCAGCAACCTACGCACCCTTCAGTTCCCCGAGCATGCGGCGCAGATTGTGCCGCCAATGCGGGCTCACGAGCGATAGCGCGGACCATGTCGAAGTTTTGTCCAGGACACTATACGAGGGTCGCTTTGCCTGCGAGGGGAAGGCGTCACTCGAGATCGGAGTGACCGGGATGCTGTGATCGACAAGCCCGATCAGGGAGGACTCTTCGAGCACGGCGACCGCGACGTCGTACCATGATGCCACCCCAGCATCGGTCCAGTGATAAACTCCGGACAGATTCATGTCTACCATCCGCCAGATCGTCTGGGCGAGGCCGGTGGCCCATGTCGGGGTCCCGACCTGATCACACACGACCCGCAGGTGCCCCTGTTTGCGTGCGAGATCCAACACCGTCCGTATGAAATTTCGCCCACGGGAGGCATAAAGCCACGCAGTGCGCACGACGAGCGCGTCAGGGCCCAGTGTGTCCATGACCGCGTGTTCACCCGCGAGTTTTGTCTGGCCATATACATTGACCGGAGATGGTGTTGTGTCCGGCGCATAAGGGACGCCAAGCGTCCCGTCGAACACAAAATCGGTTGATACCTGTAGCATCCGGGCTCCGACATCGCGTGCGGCCTCGGCCAGCGCCCGTACCGCCTCGGCGTTTACCCGGAAGGCCATGTCGCGCTCACTTTCCGCACGGTCCACGTGCGTATAGGCCGCAGTATTGATGAGCCAGTCCGGCTTCATGGCTGTGATCACGGCACGTATCGCTTCTGGCTTCGCCAGGTCCAGTGTTGTCCGGTTCGGGACGATGAGCACCACATCTGCTGGCACCCCCTGTACCAATGCGCTGCCGAGCTGGCCGTTACCGCCTGTGACTAACACTTTCACGGAAAGGTCTCCGCGTCGCAGTAACGGACACCTTCCATGTCCCGCTTGCCGACGATCGGTATTGACCCTTTGGGAACTGGCCACGAGATGGCGAGATCCGGATCATCCCAGCGGATGCAGCGTTCATCGCCAGGCACGTAATACTCGGTACACTTGTATATGAAATCCGCGGGTCCCCGAATCACGTAGAAGCCATGCGCAAAGCCCGGGGGGATCCACAGGATGCGGTGGTTGGTATCGGACAGCTCAATGCCGGTCCAGTGACCGAACGTCGGCGAGTGTTTCCGCAGATCGACCGCCACATCGAATACCGAGCCTGCGGTCACGCGAACGAGCTTCCCCTGCGGTCGCCGTAGCTGGTAATGCAAGCCGCGCAGTACCGATGTTGCCGATTGGCTGTGGTTATCCTGGACAAAGGTGACGTCGATGCCGCCTTTGCGAGCAGTCTCGGTTTGCCAGGTCTCCAGAAAGAATCCCCGTTCGTCCCGGAACACGGTGGGTTCGATCATGATCACGTCGGCGATGTCGGTGGGTACAAACCTCACTCGGTGCGCTCCGTCAGGATGCCGAGCAGGTAATTGCCATAACCGCTCTTGCGCAGCGGCTGTGCGAGTTTCTGCAGTTGCTCTGCACTGATGTATCCCATCCTCCAGGCAATCTCCTCAGGACACGCGATCTTGAGGCCCTGTCGGCGTTCAACGACGGCGATGAAGTTTGCAGCCTCAAGCATTGCTTCGTGGGTACCGGTGTCGAGCCAGGCCGTGCCACGTCCAAGGGGTACCACACGTAGTGCCCCTTGATCCAGAAAATGGCGATTGATGTCGGTGATTTCCAGTTCCCCACGATCCGAGGGGCGCAGGCCACGGGCGATGGCGACCACCTCGGGTCCATACAGGTAAAGACCAGTGACGGCGTAGTGTGACTTTGGGTGCGCCGGTTTCTCTGCGATGTCTACGGCTCGGCCGAGCCCGTCGAAGGTAACCACGCCGTACCGTTCAGGATCTTGGACATGATAGGCGAATACCGTGCCTCCGGCAGTCATCTCCGTTTCAATCCGGAGCTGGCGGCTGAAGCCGACGCCAAAAAAGATATTATCCCCGAGCACGAGCGCCACGGGTGAGTCGCCGATAAAGTGTTCGCCGATGAGAAGGGCCTCGGCGATCCCATTGGGCGATGCCTGAGTCGCGTATGCAATGGATAGCCCCCATTGTCGACCATCCGCGAGTAGCGTTTTGAAGCGGTTTAGATCGTCCGGTGCGCAGATAATGAGGATCTCCCGGATCCCGGCCAGCATGAGCGCCGAGAGCGGATAGTAAACCAGGGGTTTGTCGTACACAGGCAGCAATTGCTTGCAGACCACCTGAGTCGCCGGATAGAGGCGGGTGCCTGCGCCTCCGGCCAAGACGATACCTTTCATGGTCGTCTCTGGTCCGGTGGCGGATGGCGTCCCTGATGACCACCGTGTGCCGCCATCACGAAGTCATCGGTGCATCGTGGACGCATCATGTTTGATAGCATAATATGCTGTTAATATGCAGCTATTTGTCGTATATCGTTTAAGGGATTATAACGTGTACCGTACCACAGAGTATCCGTGCATCGCGCTTTGGTACCCATAATAGTTATGCCAGCACATAAAAACACCACACCCACCGCCTTCGGTGCCACGCTAACGGCTTGGTGGGGTTATCGGGATCTGTTGCGTAATCTGGTGCGCAAGGATATCAAAGTGCGTTATATGGGTGCCAGCATGGGGTTTGCCTGGTCGCTCCTGAATCCCCTGAGTACCATGCTCATGTACCTGTTTGTCTTCGGGTACGTGTTCAAGTCGGCCTTGCCGCACTATAGTCTTTATTTGATCTGCGCCATTCTCCATTGGACCTTTTTCAGCGGTGTGATTGGGCAAAGCCCCGAGATTCTCGTGAGCAATGGTGGCCTGATCAAAAAGGTCTATTTCCCAAGGATCTTGGTAGCGCTGTCGGCCCTGTTGCTCAATCTGGTGCTTTGGTTCATGGCGCTTGCGGCTTTCCTGCTGATGTATCACTGGTTGGGTGGTCACTGGAGCTGGGTTCTGCTGCTTTATCCAGCCTATCTGATGTTGCTGATCGTATTCACTTGGGGTTGGAGTCTCATTTTGGCGACGCTGTATATTGACTACAGGGACATCAAGCATCTGGTGGATGTGCTTATTCAGCTGCTCTTCTGGACCGCGCCGATCGCCTACTCATTTACCCAGATTCCAGGCCGACTGCGGCCTTTCTTTGCGATTAGTCCACTGACCGAGTTTACGCTGATTTTTCATGATATTTTCTGGAGCAACGTGGTCCCGACATTCAAACTTACCGCAGCGTTTGTCGTGTGGTCAGTAGCGTCTCTGGTGCTTGGCCTTGTGTTATTCCAACGACGGGTGCCGCTGCTCGTGGAACGACTCTGATGGCACGGGCGGTAAAATCAAGTATTTCCGTCGAACATATCTCGAAAACATTCGCCCTGCGGCACAACCGCGTCGATTCTCTGAAAGGGAAGGTTGTTGGGTTATTGAAGCGCCGCTGGCGTCAGCGGATTGAACAGTTTGAGGCCTTGCATGATGTGTCCTTCACTGTGTCTCACGGTGAGTCGGTTGCGCTGCTTGGGCACAACGGGTCTGGCAAGAGTACGCTTCTGCAGATCATCGCCCGCATCCTGCGCCCTACCTCCGGGCGTGTGCGTGTGCAGGGACGAGTTGCTCCCCTGATTGAGCTTGGGGTTGGATTCAACCCGGAACTGACTGGCGAGGAGAACATTTATCTCAATGCGAGTCTTTTCGGATTTTCCAACCGGCGCACAGCGGCCCTGTATCAGGAGATCGTTCAATTTTCCGAGCTTGGCGACTTTATTGACACACCAGTCAAAAACTATTCTTCCGGCATGTACATGCGGCTTGGCTTCTCAGTAGCCGCCCATCTGAACCCCGATATCCTGCTGGCGGACGAGGTCCTGGCCGTCGGTGACCAGGCATTCCAGGAGAAGTGTCACAATCGTATCCGGGAGTTGCAGCGCAACGGGCTCATCCTCGTGCTGGTCACGCATTCGCAGGTGCAGGCCGAGCAGTTTTGTACGCGCTACATACGCCTTGATCACGGGCGAGTCATCGAGCAGAGTCCGACGAGCGCGCTCGCGGCTGATAAGGTGATGACGGCCCATCCCGCCCGCCATTGAGCATGAGCCACAGCCCGCCGGTCTCGGTTGTGGTCGTGAGCTTTAACAGCGCGCATTGTCTCGGGGAATGCATCGGGTGTGCGCTTGCCCCTGACACGGGGATCGCGGCGGAGGTCGTGGTCGTCGACAATGCGTCTTCTGACCGCAGCGCCGACGTTGTCTCTGACATGGCGAAAGGGGGTCTGCCTGTCACGCTCATCAAGAACACCGCCAATCTCGGTTTTGCACGGGCCTGCAACCAAGGTGCGCAGGTCGCACGCGGACGCTACTTTCTGTTCCTGAACCCGGACTGTTTTCTTGAGCGGGGGGCCCTTGGGCTCACGGTTGCGGCGCTGGATCGGCACCCGGAGGCCGCCGCCGCGGGGGGGCTTGTGCTAAACCCCGATGGCAGCGCGCAGCGCGGCTGTCGGCGAAGGATCCCGGATCCTGTACAGTCGTTCTATCGCGTAACGGGTCTCTCAAGGCTTGCGCCTGGCCGGTTTGCCGATTTTGACCAAAATAATGAGCCGCTACCCATGGGCGAAGAGACGGTCGAGGCGATCTCGGGCTCCTATCTGCTG
>JAJYEK010000283.1 GCA_021785795.1 Pseudomonadota bacterium | reverse complement strand
CGTCGCGACGGATCAGCAGATGTGCCGAAACCCTCAGACCCTTGAGTTCCTCGTAGAACGGATGGCAGGAGGAATCCAGAGCATTGCAGAACAGCCGCTCGATGTCGCCGCCGCCGAACCGTCCGGGGGGCAGGCTGATCGAGTGGACGATCAAAACTTCTATGGGGCACCCCGGGGGACGGGCATCGAAGTTCGGGGATCGAACGAACCGGGCGCCCTCCACTAACCCGCTGGCGGGGTCGACATGAACAACGGGTCTGGCAGGTGGCGTCAAGAACCGCTTATCCACAAAGCTGCATCGCCTTTCGGGGCCAAAAAGGTCAATATACCTGAATCCGGCCCGCTTTCCGCACGGAACCGATGCTCCCTGTCCCTTGCGGAATTCCGCCGGTGTGCAACACTATAAGTTACCGATTTCTCTGGCGGTGGCAATACAGTTCACGGGGATTCCCGATGGTGGTATGTTCGCCTCATGAATTGTACCCGTGAAGCAGGCCACCAAGCCTGCAGGCAGGCTTGGTCTAGTGAGGACTAAAGCAATGGGAAAATCAAGAAAATTGGTCATAATCACCGTACTCGCCGGGCTTCTGATGGGACTGGCGGCGCCGGCATACGCCTACCAGGAGGGCGACGGCGGCGCGATCCTGCTTGACCTGTTTGTCCTGCGCCCGGTGGGATTCGTGGCGATGGTCGCGGGAACGGTTCTATTCGTCGGGGCACTGCCCATATCCCTTCCTTCCCGCAGCGTGGACAAGACCTTCGATGCGTTCGTGAAGCATCCTGCGTATTACACCTTCGTTCGCCACCTGGGCGACGAGCAATAGCCGACCGACCCGGTACAGCGGTCTGCGGCAGTCCGCAGACCGCTGGCATCACGTCCGCGCCTGCAGAATTCCCCGGATTTCGCTGTCCTCCAGAACTACCGGGTTGGTCTTCATGCTGCTGCCGCGGCAACCTGCCACGATCACCTCGAAATCCTCCGCCGTGACCCCGTAGGCAGAAAGCTGCGGCAGAGCCAGGCGCTGCGTCCAGTCGGCGAGCGTATCGATCAGCCGGCCGCGGGCATCGGCATCCGGCAGCGTACCGTTTCCGCTCAGCAACCGACCCGCACACGCGTACTTCGCGAGCGCCGGATGAGACGGCGCACGCCGTTCGAGGGCCGTGATGTTCACTGCGGTGGCCATCGCCACCAGAGTGCCGCAAACCACACCGTGGGGGATCGGAAAACAGGCACCGATCGGAGATGCCAATCCGTGCACCGAACCCAGACCTGTCTGGGCCAGAGTGATTCCCGACAGCAGCGCTGCGTAAGCCAGCGCGGTGCGCGGTGCACCGGCATCCGGCCCCTGCTCATACCATGGCAGCAAACCCTCACGGACCGCCATGAGGCCACTCAGCGCCAGTGCGTCGGTGAAGGGGCTGGCCCGGGTTGAAACATAGGACTCCAAGAGCTGGGTCAGGGCATCCATTCCGTTGGCTGCGATCAGCTCCGGAGGACAGCTCTTCAGCAGGACTGGATCGACGATGGCGTAGCGCGGCACGAGACAGTCATGACGGAACGATTTCTTGAAACCGCCCGGGCCGCGCACACTGAGCACTGCGTTCTTGGTCGCCTCGCTGCCGGTGCCCGCGGTTGTCGGAACCGCGAGGTATGGCGTTGAGGGTCCGCGGTATGGCAGCTCGGGGCCGACTCCCTCCAGGTGATCCATCACGGAATTGCCATGCGGCAGGAGTCCGGCGATCGCCTTGGCGGCATCGAGCACGCTGCCACCTCCGATTCCGACCACGACATCGATTCCGGTCCCGCGCTGGGCGGCGACTGCCGCATCCACCAGTTGCGGTGAAGGCTCGGTATCGACCTTCATCTCCGCGAAATGCAGTCCTGCGGCCCGCAAGTCTGCCAGCAATTGCACCCACTGCGGCGATTCCCTGAAGGACTTGCCTCCCGTCACGATCAGCAACCGTCGCCCGAACCGTCCGGCAAGCGCCGCCAGCTCGGCAAATCGATCCTCGCCAAACAGGATGTTTGGCACGCCGCTGACCGCAAACGGCTGGATCATCGGGATTCCTCCACCTCGGGATACAGCCTGCGGTACTGGACACCGAGGCGCGGCACCGCCATCCAGTCCGCCACGGCATCGCGCCATTTCAAATAATGGGCAGTCTGCCTGTGTGCCGCGGCCGCCTCCGCTGATCCGAAAACCTCGTACAGCAGAAAGTGGCCTGCATCCTGCGGCGACTGCAGTACATCGAAGCACAGGTTTCCCGGTTCGCGGACCGATGCGAGATGATTGACGCGCGTGGCCTCGATGAAATCGGCGACATGTTCTGGCTTTACACGTATATCGACCAGGGTAACGTGCATGGCAGGCCTCCGGACCCGTTTTATTGTCTTGAACCCGGGTTGCCCCATGATACTACCGGACCCTGCAGCCAGATACCGGAACACCAGCGGGACGTCGGGGATCAATGCCCGACCGCAAGTCCCGGAACCAGCAAAGAACCCCCCGGGGCCAATCGCCCGCATGACCGCCAGCCGCCGCACATCCCTGGCACAAAAGCGGGAATGATTACCGCTGGGCCGGATCTAATTGTATGATTCCAGACCGGGTCCGGTGCCTGACCGTGCATTGCGGCTGCACGCGATCCGCCACAGAGAAGCAACCAATTCCAAGAAGCGAGAGGAACCGCATACATGAAACTCTATTTTACCCCTGGCGCTTGCTCCATGGCGCCACATATCGCCCTGCGCGAAGCAGGTCTTGCCTACGAACTTCAGAAGGTCGATCTCTCCAAGCATCAGACCGACACCGGCGAGGACTACTACAAGATCAACCCCAAAGGTTACGTGCCCGCCCTGCGGCTCGACAACGGCGAACTGCTCACCGAGGTCGCCGCAATTCTTCAGTACGTTGCCGACCAGAAGC
>JAJYEK010000086.1 GCA_021785795.1 Pseudomonadota bacterium | reverse complement strand
CTGCACTTCGGCGCGGGACAGCTCGAAACCCGCCGCGGTCATGGCGGAGGCGATATCGGCGGTGCCGACGGATCCGAACAGCTTGCCTTCGTCGCCCGCCTTGCTCACGATCTGGACAGTGGCACCTGCCATCACCTGGGCCCGTGCCTGGGCGCTACCGAGCGAGTCCGCTTGGGCCTTTTCAAATTCCCGCCGACGCGCCTCGAACAGCGCCTTGTTCTCGGCGGTCGCGACCACTGCCTTGCGCTGCGGTATCAGGTAGTTGCGACCGTAACCGGATTTGACGTTGACCTGGTCACCCAGCTCGCCGAGATTGCGGATCTTTTCCAACAGTATCAATTGCATAATGAAACCTCACGCTTATCGCCGTTGCCGTCACTGCACGGACGGTGTTTTCGTGTCTCAGGGCCTAGCGATGGGCGTCGCTGTAAGGCAGCAGTGCCAGGTAGCGCGCGAGCTTGACCGCGCGCGTGAGCTGGCGCTGATAGTGGGCCTTGGTACCGGTGTTACGGCTGGGAATGATCTTGCCGGTTTCGGTAACATAGCCCTTCAGGGTGGCGATGTCCTTGTAGTCGATCTCGACGACACCTTCGGCGGTGAAACGGCAGTACTTCTTGCGGCGGAAAAATCGCGACATTTCTCTGTAGCTCCCGGAATCTGTTCTGACTGGACCTGACCGGCGCTAGCCGGCCGCCCCGTGACGATGTATCAGGCCTCGCCGGCGCCAGGCGCTTCCGCGCCGATATCGCCGGCCGCATCCACGGACGCCTCGCGTCCCTCGGACTCGCGTTCGGCGCGGCCACCGTGTCCGGCGGCGCGGCCTTCTTCCTGATTCTCTTTGGCGAGCGGCGATGGCGCGGTAACCGCGGCCTTGCGTGACAGGGTAATCCAACGGATTACCGCGTCATTGAAGCGGAATGCGGTTTCAATTTCGGTCAAGACCGCGGCATCGCACTCGATGTTCATCAACACATAGTGGGCCTTGTGGATCTTGTTGATCGGGTAGGCAAGCTGACGGCGCCCCCAGTCTTCGAGGCGGTGAATGGCGCCCTGGCCGGATTCGATGATGGACCGGTACCGGTCGATCATCGCAGGTACCTGCTCGCTCTGGTCGGGATGGACCAGGAAAACGATCTCGTAATGACGCATTACTGACTCCCCGTGGATTAGAGCCTTCCGGACAGGGCCGGTAAGGCAAGGAGGACCGGGCAGCAGCGCACCGGCCTGGCTAAAGGCGAGGGATTCTAAAGGGTTCTGCCGGACATGGCAAGCTGCGGTCACGCACCTGCTGTCACGCGCCGGGCCCGGTGTACCCGCGCGCGTCTGATGACGCCGCTGCGCGTCTCTGGCGCAAGGCTTCGAACAGGGAAACGGCTGCGGCTGCCGCGACATTCAGGCTCGCCACGCTGCCGGCCATGGGGATACGGATGAGGAAATCGCAGTGTTCCCGCGTGAGCCGCCGCAGCCCTTTGCCCTCGGCTCCCAGCACCAGCGCCACCGGTCCACGCAGATCGGCTCCGTACAGCTCGCTCTCCGCGTCGGCCGCGGCGCCGGCGATCCACAGTCCCGCCTGCTTGAGCCGCTCCAGCGTGCGCACGAGATTCGTGACCCGGAATACCGGCACGGTATCCGCACCGCCGCTTGCAACCTTGCGCACCGTTGGCGTGATGCCGACAGCGTTGTCGCGCGGCAGGATGACGGCGTGCGCTCCGGCGGCGTCGGCGCTACGCAGGCAGGCGCCCAGATTATGCGGATCCTGGACGCCATCGAGCACGAGCACGAGCGCTGGCTGCGCGAGTCCCCGCAAAAACGCGTCCAGGTCCTGCTCGCCGTGCGGACCGATTGGATCGCATTCAGCCACCACGCCCTGATGCCGGTCGGTGCCGGCCAGCACGTCGAGCTCTGCGCGCGTCGCGCGTGTCGTGGGCACGCGCGCTTGCTCGGCAGCACGGATGACCGCCTGTGGCCGTTCCCCGGACCGTCCCGCGTCGATCCATATGCGCCCCACCCGGTCCGGGGTCTGTTCCAGGGCGGACAGAACGGCGTGCCAGCCGAAAATATGCTGCTTTGCTGCGTGCGGCATGACTACTTGACCGGGCGCGCCTTCTTCTTGCGTCCGGGGCTACTGCTCCGCCTCTTCTGCTGCGTGCGCTGCGCCGTACGCCGGACCCGGCGCGGGCTGCGGTCCGGCTGGGCCGGCGTCTCCCCGTCGATCAACTCGAAATCAAGCTTGGCCTCGTCCAGATCCACCCGTACGACGCGCACCCGCACCCGGTCACCGAGACGAAACGTACGCCGGGTGCGATCGCCCACCAGCCGGTGTTTGGCCGCATCAAAGTGATAGTAATCGTTG
This sequence comes from Pseudomonadota bacterium, assembly GCA_021785795.1. The sequence continues at coordinate 12,224 of JAJYEK010000086.1, read as the reverse complement.
CCCAGGGCGGTGATGTGCACCAGTCCGTCGACGTAGATGTCTTCCAGCTCCACGAACAGCCCGAAATTCGTGACACCGCTGATGATGCCGTTGAATGGTTCACCCACCTTGGCCACCATGAATTCGGTCTTGAGCCAGCGCACGACGTCGCGGGTGGCATCGTCCGCCCGCCTCTCCGTCATGGAGAAATGCTCGCCCTGCGACTGCGCCTCGGCCAGTGTTGCAGCATGCTGTCTGTGTTCGAGCAGTCCCGTGATCGCGCGATGGACCAGCAGATCCGGGTAACGCCGGATAGGCGATGTGAAATGGGCATAATTCGCGTAGCCGAGAGCGAAGTGTCCGATGTTGTCGGGGGTATACAGCGCCTGGCTCAGGCTGCGCAGCAGCACCGTGTGCACCAACCTCGCGTCGGGACGTCCCTCCACGGCAAGCAGCAGCCGGGCATAGTCCCGCGCCTTCGGCTCGTCGCCGCCGCCAAGATTCAGGCCGAGTTCGAACAGGAACTCCCGCAGGGCCGTGAGCTTTTCCGCGGTCGGACCCGCGTGTACCCGGAAGGGAACCGGGATCTTGTGGTGGGCGAGCAGCTCCGCGGCACAGACGTTGGCTGCAAGCATGCACTCCTCGATGAGGCGGTGCGCATCATTGCGCACCAGCGGTTCGATACGCTCGATCTTGCGCTGCGCATCATAGATGATGCGGGTCTCCGGCAGCTCGAAGTCCACCGCCCCGCGGGCGATGCGCGCCTTGTGGAGCACCTTGTATAGCGCGTACAGATCTGCGAGGTGCGGTTGCAGCGCCTCGTGGCGGTGCAGAAGGGCGGCATCCCCGTCAACCAGCATCGCTGCGACCGCAGTGTAGGTCAGGCGCGCCTGGGAACGCATGACCGCACGGAAGAACCGGTGGCGCTCTATCTTGCCGCTGGCGCTGATCTGCATCTCACACGCCACGCACAGGCGTTCGACCTGCGGATTGATCGAGCACAGGCCGTTGGACAGGATCTCCGGCAGCATCGGGATAACGTGATTCGGGAAATAGACCGAATTCCCGCGCCGGTAGGCTTCGGCGTCAAGCGCTGTTCCAGGCCGGACATAGGCCGATACATCGGCGATCGCCACAATCAGCCGGAACCCCCGTCCGCGACGCTCGCAGAATACGGCATCGTCGAAATCGCGCGCATCCTCCCCGTCGATGGTCACGAGCGGGATCGATCGCAGATCCTCCCTGCCTTCCCAGGCGTCTGCCGGCACCTCCACCGTCAGGCTGGATACTTCGTCCAGCACGGCGTCCGGCCAGCTGTGCGGCAGGTCGTACATGCGTATCGCGACTTCCACCTCCATCCCGGGCGCCATGTGATCCCCGAGCACTTCACTGATGCGTCCCACGGGCCGCGCACGGGGAGTCGGCTGTTCGGTAATGGCGGCCACCACGATCTGGCCGTCGCGCGCGCCCAGGTCGTCACCGTGCGGAATGAGAATTTCCTGGCTGATACGCTTGTCGGACGGAACCACGAAGCCGATGCGGTTCTCGCTGTTGTAACGGCCGACGATCGTTACATTGGCGCGCTCGAGCACTTCGACCACCGTTCCTTCCCTGCGACCCCGTGCATCAATTCCGGCCACACGCGCTACCACCCTGTCTCCATGCAGCGTCCCGCGCATCTCCTTGGGCGGCAGGAACAGATCCGCCCCGCCCTCGTCCGGCACCAGGAAGCCGAAACCGTCCGGGTGGCCGACCACACGCCCGCGCACCATATCCATCTTCTGCAGCAGGCCATAGCGACCACGCCGGTTTTTCAGCAGCTGCCCGTCTCTTTCCATGGCGCGCAGGCGCCGCCCAAAGGCTTCGATGTCGCGTTCACCCTCGACGCCGAGTTCATTCGCAAGGTACTTAAGGGACAGCGGTTCGCCGCGCTGGGCAAGGTGGGCCAGCACTGCTTCGCGACTCGGAACTGGAAACTCGTATTTCTGAGCTTCGCGGTCAGCCATGGGATCGACCGGCACCTCGGGTGCGCCGGGCATTCGGTTTGACATGAATTTCTTCTCTCGGTAGAGTGCGCCGCCTGACCTGGTCCCAGGCCCGTCCTGGGATGAGACCGATGCCGAGGTGGCGGAACTGGTAGACGCGCTAGCTTCAGGTGCTAGTGGGGGTAACCCCGTGGAGGTTCAAGTCCTCTCCTCGGTACCAGATTTGAGTTGTGGTTTAGAAAGTTGCCGTATTTGACCTGAAGTCGCCGGAAATTGCCAGAAACATACCGCCTGGCTGCACCGCCCGTCCTGACCGGCCGCAACTCCTCCTCTCCGGCAGAGCGCCTCCTCCCGTTGCAGCTCGGCGCCCCCTTCCCTTCCTGCGTGGCCGGGCTCCCGCCCTGCGAATCGCGGCCGCCGCCGGTGTGATGCGGGTGCAGACAAACCGCGTAAGCCGGCCCGCGTTGCCGTGCTGGCCCATGGGGGGCTAACCCGCAGCTGGCCTGTCACGATAGCCACGCCCCAACCATGCTGCTGAAATGCCGGTGGCTGCTATCGACCCCACCGGGTGGACTCACCCTGATCCGCCCGCCGGACCAGGCTCACCGTACTTTACCGCACCCGGCAGGAAACATGCCGGCCGGCCCCGTATGTCGCTCGGTCCGCGGCGACAGCAGCGATGGCAGCCCAGACTATCCGGATACCCGGGCAGCGGAATTGGCCGAAATCTCCCGGGCGGACGGGTGCGTCGGAGTTATATGGAGTCGGACCATCGTGGCGCATGCGGGGATCACTTTCGTCTGCAGCAATGCATCGATGTATATTCTATAAAACAGGTATATAGCGAATATATATAAACCCGTTTCTCCATTCGGGCTCGCTATTCGTGCATGGATGTACATTGTTTGGGCGCCAATCAAGGCCATCGCGCGACCGTCGGGATATGGCGCGCGCATGCTGATCCATCGCGTCCTAACCTTAATATGTTTACTACACTTAGACATTGCTGAAAGTGCTTGCGCGACGAACCATGCCTGTGCATACCTCTGACTGGCACGGTCCTTGCTATATCCATTCTAATTCGGATATGGGCGGCCGTTCACCCCACTGCGGGGCCGGGTCGGCGCCGCAGATCGACCGATGGGGGAAATGACCACATGCCGAATGGCGGGGATCCGGCCGTCCCGCGCGACGCTGCGGCACAGCGGCTGCGCACGCTGCACGAGGCTGCCCGAACGCTCCGGACCGTGTCCGCGCTACGGGACTCCGAAGCCGAACTGCTGCAGCAGGCTATTGAATCCCTGGCCGCACTCATCGGGACCCGTTACGGTGCCGTCGCCGTCACGGACGACCATGGCCGGCTCGCCCGGTTTGTCCATACCGGCATCACGCCGGAGAATGCCGACCGCATCGGCCTCCTGCCCGAGGGGCGCGGGCTGCTCGCTGCAGGCGGCGGCGAAAGCGAGCCCTTGCGCATCGACAATATCGCACGCGATCCGCGTTCGGCCGGGTTCCCGGCCCATCATCCGGCCATGACCACCCTCCTAGACGTTCCGCTCACATACCTCGACCGCCGCTTCGGGCATATTTACCTGAGCGAAAGGATCGACGGGAGACCGTTCGACGAAAACGACGAATTGCTCGCGACATTCTATGCGGAAGAACTCTCCCTGCAGCTGGCTTTCCGGCAGTCCGAGACCGAGCGCGGCCGGGCTGCGGTCGTGCTGCAGGACATCGCACGGGCCCTGTCGACGACCAGCGGAGACAATTTTTTCCAGAGTCTGGTGTTGAATCTCGCCTCCGCCCTCGGCGTCGACTACGTCTTCATCGGCGAGCCCAGTCCGGACCGCGCTGATGTCATCCGCACCCTTGCGTTCTGCGATCACGGACAGCTCAGCGGCAACGTCGACTACCACCTGGACGCGGATACGCCCTGTGGAAGCGTCGACTGCAAGACGATATGCCATTTCCCGGATGGCGCCGGGCGCCTCTACTCCGGAGACGCGCTGATCCGCCGCTACGGCGTCGAAGCCTTCATCGGCCACCCACTGTACGATTCCACCGGGCATCTGCTCGGCCTGTTGGTGGCAATGAACAGTAAGGCGATTGCCGACGAGGAACGGGTCCATCTCATTCTCCAGCTCTGCGCCAACCGCGCCGCCGCCGAAATTGAGCACCGGCGCGCGGAAGAGAACGTGCGGGAAAGCGAAGAACGCTTTCAGGCGACGTTCAGCCAGGCGGCTGTGGGCATCGCCCATGTCGCACCCGACGGCCGGTTTCTGCGGATCAACCAGAAATTCTGCGATATCGTCGATTATACGCAGGCCGAAATGCTCCAGCGCAGCTTCCGGGACATAACCCATCCCGAGGACGTGGAAAAAAGTCTGGCGCTTGCGCGCCGGATGTTCGCCGGCGAACTCCCCACCTATTCCCTGGAAAAGCGCTATTTTCGCAAGAGCGGCGGTATCGTGTGGGTGAATGTCACCGTCTCGCTCGTGCGCGGCCCGGACGAACAGCCGAAATATCTGATTGCGGTCGTCGAGGATATTGCCGCCCGCCGGGCTGCCGAGGTCCATATGCGCAAACTGTCCAGCGCGATTGAACAGACGGCCGATGCCATCGTGATCACCAACCGCGACGGCGTCATCGAGTACGTCAATCCGGCCCACCAGGCAGTGACCGGCTACGCGCCCGAGGAGGCGGTCGGCAATACGCACGACATCTTCAAATCCGGCCGGCATGACCGGGCGTTTTACGACCGGCTCTGGAAGACGGTCCTCGATGGCAAGGTATTCCGGGAGCGGTTCGTCAACCGCCGCAAGGACGGGACGCTGTTTTACGAGGACAAAACCATCACCCCGCTCAAGAACGACCGGGGGCAGGTCACGCATTTCGTGTCGACCGGCAGGGACATTACCATGCGCATGGAGACAAAAGAAGCGCTACAAAAGAGCGAACAGCGCTTCCGCAGCGTTGTGGAAAACGCGCCGGTGTCCATCCACACCATCGACCGGAACGGGCGGATAATGGACATGAACCCGGCTGGCCTGCGCATGCTCGGTGCCCAGGACGAAAGCGCGGTCCGAGGCCGGGAGATGCTCGAAGCAGTCAGCGAATTCGATCGCCTCCGCGTCCGCGACATCCTGCAGGACACCCTGGACGGGCAGTCCCGGCGGTTCGAGTTCACCACGGTCGCAGGGCGGATCTTCGATTCGAGCCTTATACCGGTGCGGGGCGACGCCGGCAGCATCCAGTACCTGCTGGGTGTCGCGGAGGATATCACCGAGTATCGCCAGGCGGAGGAACGGCTGAACTACCTTGCGCACTACGACACGCTGACCGGGTTTCCCAACCGCATTCTGCTGCACGACCGCCTTCTCCAGGCCATGCTGGAGGCCGGACGCCGGGAGCGGCTGGTGGCGATCCTGTTCCTCGATCTCGACCGGTTCAAGATCATCAACGATACCCTTGGGCACGAGCGGGGTGATGCCCTGCTCAAGCAGGTGGCGTTGCGTCTGGCCGCGTGCGTGCGGTCCGGGGACACGATTTCGCGCCTGGGTGGCGATGAGTTCACGATCGTACTCGCCAACCTCGAGCACGTGGACCATGCGGCACGGGTGGCACAGAAGGTCATCGACAGCTTTGTGGAGCCCTTCAGCATCGCCGGACGCGAGCTGTTCGTCAGCGCCAGCATCGGGATCACGCTGTACCCGTTCGACGATAACGACGTCGTCAGTCTGCTGCGCAATGCCGATGCGGCCATGTATCACGCCAAGGATCTCGGCCGCAACACCTTCCAGTTCTATACCGCCGAACTCAACCGCCGTACTGCGCAGCGGCTGCGGCTCGAAACCGCCCTGCGCCACGCGCTCGAGCGCCAAGAACTTACGCTGCACTACCAGCCGCAGATCGATCTGCGTTCCGGATCCATCGTCGGCGTCGAAGCGCTGCTGCGCTGGCAGCATCCTGAAATGGGCCTGGTGCCGCCGCTTGAGTTCATTTCGCTGGCCGAGGAAACCGGGCTCATCATCCCAATCGGCGAATGGGTGCTGCGTACCGCCTGCCGCCAGGCGCAGGCCTGGGACCTTGCCGGCATCCGGCGTATCCAGATAGCAGTGAACCTCTCCGGGCGCCAGTTCCAGCATCACGATCTGGCGGATCTGGTGAAAAACGTGCTGGCGGAAACCGGCGCCGACCCGGGTTGCCTGGATCTTGAGCTGACCGAAAGCATCCTCATGCAGAATACCGAGGCAACTCTGGCCGCCATGGAAACACTGCATCGTCTGGGCGTGGCCTTTTCCATGGACGACTTCGGAACCGGCTATTCCTCGCTCGCCTATCTCAAGCGCTTCCCGATCGACACCCTCAAGATCGACCAGTCATTCGTCAGCGGCATACCCAACGATCCGAATGACGTGGCCATTGCGCAGGCCACCATCGCCCTCGCGCACAGCCTCGGGATCCGCGTTATTGCCGAAGGGGTGGAGACCGCAGAACAGCTCGATTTCCTGCGCATGCACCAGTGCGACGGCATGCAGGGTTACTATTTCAGCAAGCCGGCGACCGCAGACGAAATCACCGGACAGCTGACCCGGGATCAACGGCGCCCGCGGCGCCGGCCCCCCTCGCGCCGCAAAACGTCTGCACGCCGGAAACGATAGCGCCTTGCCAGGTCTGGCTGTCGCATCCGGCGTCACAGGCCGCGCGAACCCGCAGCCGAAAGAGAGACCTAATTTTCCTCGACGCGTTACTTGACCTTGATGTCGCTTTCCACTGCCTTGACGCCGGCAACGCCGCGGGCGATTTCGGCAGCCCGATCGGCATCCTGCCGGCTCTTGGCCGATCCGCTCAGGTATACAACACCCTTGACTGTCTTGACGCTGATATGGAAAGCGGCCGTTTTCTCATGGGCGACCATCTCCGATTTGACCTTGGCGGTGATTGCAGAATCATCGACATATTGGCCGGTGCGCACACCTGCTCCCGCGCAACCCGACAGGCCAGCCAGCAGCACCGGCATCCATATCCAACTTCCTTTCGGTAAAGGCTTCATGATCGCTCTTCTCCCTCATCTGAATCGATTCCGGCATCGCACCGGATCCGGGTCGCCGAGCACCGCGGCGGAATCACGTGTCCACGGCATGATCGCGTCGCCGCCGAGCCTCGCAATGCGCGCGCGGCTGAGCAGCCTCGGCCGGAGTTTTCCGCCCCTCACGCTATCCGGCTCTCGGGCCGACCTGCCCCGGCATTCTGCAGGCACTCAGGTCCGGCGCGCCTTGAGCCGCCGGTAGCGCCGGATGAGCGCATTGCTGGAGCTGTCATGCCCGAGCGGCGGCTCGTCCGGGGCCTCGAGCTCCGGAATCATGCGCTGTGCCAGCACCTTGCCCAATTCGACACCCCACTGATCGAATGAATCGATGTTCCAGACCGCGCCTTGCGTGAAAACACTGTGCTCGTACAACGCCACCAGTGATCCCAGCGTTTCCGGCGTGAGACGCGCAGCGATTATCGTGTTGCTCGGCCGGTTGCCTTCGCAGACACGGTGGGGAACCAGCCAGTCCGGCGTGGCCTCCGACCTTAACTCCTCTTCGCTCCTGCCGAACGCGAGCGCCTCCGACTGGGCGAACAGATTCGCTATCAGGAGGTCATGCTGGCCGCCGACCGGATTGAGCGCCTGGCAGAAGCCTATAAAGTCGCACGGCACCAGCTTGGTTCCCTGGTGCAGGAGCTGATAAAAGGAATGCTGGCCGTTGGTGCCCGGTTCTCCCCAGTAAATGGGTCCGGTCTGATGGCCGGCCGGCGCACCCTCAAGGGTGACATGCTTGCCATTGCTCTCCATCGCCAGTTGCTGGAGATAGGCCGGAAAACGTTTGAGATACTGCTCGTAGGGCAGCACCGCGACCGTCTGCGCCCCGAAGAAGTTGTTGTACCAGACCGCAAGCAGCCCCATGATGACCGGCAGGTTCCTCTCGAACGGCGCGGTTCGGAAATGCTCGTCCATGGCCCGGAATCCGGCAAGCATGGCTCGGAAGTTTTCCGGACCGATGGCGATCATGGTCGACAGGCCTATGGCTGAATCCATCGAATAGCGTCCGCCCACCCAGTCCCAGAAGCCGAACATGTTTTGGGTATCGATGCCGAAAGCCGACACTGCCTCGGCATTGGTCGAAACGGCCACAAAGTGCCTGCGCACGGCCTGGTCGTCCTTGAGCTGCCGCAGGACCCAGGCGCGCGCGGCATGCGCGTTGGTCAGGGTTTCAAGCGTCGTAAAAGTCTTCGAGCATACGATGAAGAGCGTTTCGGCGGGATCGAGGCCCAATAGCGCTTCAGCGAGATCGGTTCCGTCTACATTGGATACGAACCGGAAACTCATGTCGCGCACGCTGTAGTGCCGCAGCGCTTCGTAGGCCATCACGGGGCCGAGGTCGGAGCCGCCGATGCCTATGTTGATGACATGACGTATGCGTTTTCCGCCGTACCCCTGCCACTGTCCGCTGCGCAGCCGCTGCGCAAAGTCAGCCATGCGATCGAGCACTGCGTGAACCTGCGGCACGACGTCGGCACCATCCACGACAATTCGTTCGCCGTCCGCAGCCCGCAAGGCGGTGTGCAGCACCGCACGCCGCTCCGTGACGTTGATCCTCTCGCCCCGGAACATGGCGTCGATACGCGCGCGCAATCCGCAGTCCTCGGCAAGCCCGATCAGCAGTCGGATCGTCTGATCGGTGACGCGGTTCTTCGAGTAATCAAGATAGATGCCGGCAGCCTCTGCTGCCAGACGCTCGCCGCGTCCGGCATCGTCGGCAAACAGCTGCCGCAGATGCACATGGCCGACCCTCTGATGATGTTCGACCAGCGCTTTCCACGCCGGGCGCGCCGTAAGTACCTGGGCCTGTGGTGCCGACCGGATAGACACGGTCATCCGCCCCCTTTTTCGATGGTCTTTCCGAGTTGGGCCTTCTTGGACACGATGCAATCCATCAGATCGTTCCATGACTTGTCGAAAGAGCGCGTGCCCTCGCTCTGCAGCTCCGCCGCCAGCGCTCCGACATCGACGCCAGCGCGCGCGAATTCCGCCAGCACTGCTTCGGCGTCGCCGCTGTCCTCCGCCAGTCCGCCCTGCACGCTCCCCCGGTCAGCGAAGGCAAGCAGCGTATTTTCCGGCATGGTGTTGATGGTATCCGGTGCCGCGAGCGCATCGACATAGAGCGTGTCCGGGGCGCCGGGATCCTTGGTTCCGGTACTGGCCCACAGCAGACGCTGGGGGCGTGCGCCGGCAGCCTCGAGTCTTCGCCAGCGAGGCGAAGCCAGAATGCCGCGGTATGCCTTGTACGTCTGGCGGGCGACCGCGATCCCGAGACGGTTCCGTAGCTCTTCGGGTGCGCGAACCGCCACTGCCACATCCCAGCGGCTGACGAATAGCGACGCCACCGAGCCGACCACGGGATCGAGGCCGGCGGCGATCCGCCGTTCGATGCCACGCATGTACGCTTCAGCGGCGGCAACGTAGTGCTCGCGCGAGAACAGCAACGTGACATTGACCGGCACGCCGGCAAACACCGTCTCCTCGACCGCCGGAATTCCTTCCGGCGTTCCAGGAATCTTGATGAAGAGATTCGGGCGTCGCGCCCGTCCGTAGAGCTCCGCCGCGGCAGTGATGGTCGCCGCAGTATCGTCCGCCAGCAGCGGCGATACTTCGAGCGAAACCCAGCCGTCGATCCCGCCGGTGGCATCGTGGACCGGACGAAACAGGTCGGCCGCCTGCGTCAGATCCTCCAGGGCCAACTCGAAAAACAGCGCTTCGCCCGTTTTTCCCGCGATCGTCTTCTCACGGATGGCGGCATCATAGAAGTCGGTATGCTCTATGGCCTTGTCGAAAATCGTGGGGTTTGAAGTCAGGCCTGTCACGGAATACTCGGTGATGTAACGGGGCAGCGTGCCGTTCACCAGCAGGCCCCGTGTGATGTTGTCGAGCCACAGACTCTGGCCCAATGCGTGCAGCTTTTCGGTGACTTTCATGGCGCCCCCTGCTCCTCAGAACCGGCATTGGCCGCACCCTCCGGCGGGCGTGCGGCCTAGCCCGAAACGATCATCTTCTGGTCCGCTCCGGCAACGGATTGTGCCAACCTCCGTCTGCCGCAATGAGTTCATCGGCCTGCTTCGGCCCCCAGCTGCCGCGCCGGTAAGGTTGGGCCCGGCCGTGGTTCTTGAGCACCGGATCGACCACCGCCCATGCGGCTTCGACCGTGTCCTCGCGGCTGAACAGCGCCCCGTTGCCTGCCAGCGCATCGCCGAGCAACCGCTCATAGGGCGACTCCACTCCCAGCTCCTCCTCGAGCAGATAGAGCTCCTGCTGATCGCCGACGAATTCCTTTCCCGGACGCTTGACGCGCGCAGCGAGCGCCACCGCGGAACTCGGAGACAGCCGAAACCGCACGTAATTGGCGCGTCCGGCCCCGGGGCGGGAATCATCGAACAGCCTTTGCGGTGGGGGTTTCAGCTCTACCAGGACTTCGGCCGCTGTTTCCGTGAGGCATTTTCCGGACCGCAGATACCAAGGCACTCCTTCCCAGCGCCATGAATCGATGTACAGCCGCAGCGCACAGAACGTCTCGACGTCGGAACGCCTGGAAACGCCAGGCTCCTTCCGGTAGCCGCTGTACTGGCCGCGCACCACGTCTTCCGGACGCAATGGACGCATGGCCTCGAACACCTTGGCCTTTTCCGTCTGCACCGCGCCATAACCCTGATAGGCCGGCGGCTCCATGGCTAGAAGCGCCACGATCTGAAACAGATGATTTTCGATGACATCGCGCAGACAACCGGCACTTTCATAGAATGCGCCGCGACCCTCCACACCGAATTTCTCTGAAAGCGTGATCTGGACGCTAGCCACATGGTTCCGATTCCAGATCGGCTCAAGGAACGAATTGGCGAAGCGAAAATAGAGGATATTCATGATCGCTTCCTTTCCCAGGAAGTGATCGATACGGAAAATGGAGTCTTCCGGAAACACCGACCGTGCAACGCGGTTCAGCTCGCGTGCCGATGCCAAATCGCGGCCGAACGGCTTCTCTACGATCACCCGCGCATGATCGGCCAGACCCGACGTGCCAAGTCCCCGGATGACGGTCGCGAACAGCGCCGGAGGGATCGCGAGGTAGTGCGCCGGGTGTTGCGCGCCGGCAAGCGCCTCTTTCAACGCCAGGAAGGTTCGGTGATCGCGGTAGTCGCCATCGACATACCGCAGAAGAGAAAGAAACCGACGGAGTGCGCGGCGGTCATCAATCCCGACCGACCGCTTCAGGCTATCCGTCACGCGCCGGTGCAGATCCTCCAGACCCCAGTTTTGTGCGGAGACACCGATCACGGGCACACTCAGGGTGCCATGCTTCACCATCGCATAGAGCGCCGGAAAGATCATCTTCCGCGCAAGATCTCCCGACACACCGAAAAACACCAGTGCGTCCGACTGCTCCACGTCGCCGTTCGTCTCAGCCATCCTGATTCCGTCTCAGTTTATGCCAGACCCAGCCGGTTCTCCCGGCACACGACCGGCCGGACCGTGCCGGTTCAGTGCACTGCCGCCACCGGCACTGTGCCTGTGCGCCACCAGCTTTTCGGACAGTCCGCGCGCACAACGAAAACCCGGCCCGGCGGGACCAGCCGGGCGCGCGACAACGAAGCGATCCGGCGTCCTCCGGTCCAGCCGCCGGCGCTCCGCGTCCCCGAGCACCCGGCCCGTTGCATCCGAGCCGCGCCAACCCGGAAGACCGCAGCGGGTGACTTCACCGCGGTCGTTCGAACACCGCGGAGCCCTTGCCGTATGCTTGCATATTAAGGAGAGACAGGGCGGACCGGAAAAGATTCCGGAATGTCACTGAATATTTGCAGCACCACGCCTCTCAGCAACCCGGCAGATCCGATGCATCATCCGGCCATAATGCACGCAGTTCGGATTACATCACGCCGGCCGGGATACGCACAAGGCTTGCAGCTCCATCGGACGGCGGCCGACATCGATCGGGCCCCGGTCGCGTGCCCGCGGATATTCCCGGATATCCCGTCAGGATGGGGTTCAAGTCCACCACGCATCAGATTAAGATGGCCGCACGGCGGTTCGTCAAACAGGCTGCAGGGCCCATTCCGGTCCGGCGACAGATGCCGCTGAACGCCCATGCCGGCCGCGCCTGGACCGGGGTGGCAGGAGGAAACCATGGCAGTCTATCTTAAAAGAGTGTATGAGAAACCCGCTCCTGG
>JAJYEK010000282.1 GCA_021785795.1 Pseudomonadota bacterium | reverse complement strand
GGCCGCGGACATGAGCGTCGGAATCCGGGGTCTGGCTCCGCGAGGGGGTGACGTGACGTACATGCCGCAGCTAGAATTGCCGGCGAGTGGCAGGAAGCGCGGTGTTCCCGTGGTTTTGTTACTGCAGAAGGTGTGATCGATGGGCTGGTTCGTCGACTTCAAGTGCCCGTATTGCAGGTATGAGGAGATTGGCCTCGGAGTGGGCCGCGGACAACATCCGTTTCCGTTTCTTGCGCTGTTCTCCTGCGCTAACTGCAAATCCATCGGCAGCACATGGGTCGATGAAAACAAGGTACCGCGCTGCGGTGCCTGCTACCACGAAGGCGTGACGCTGCTTGCAGACGATGTGCGCCGTGTCGATTGTCCCAAGTGCGGCGAACCGGCGATCATCACCCGCGGCGAGGGGGTCTGGGAGTAGGTCAGGCGATGCGCACCGGCGTGCGGGCCTGCTGACTTATGATGCGCGAGAGCTCGGCAAACAACTCTGTACCGCTTTGATCATTCACCCATTGATCGTCGGCTTCCTGGTAGTCGTAGTGGTAACCGCCGGACTTTGCGGCGACCCAGATCTGGGCAGCTGCACCCTGCTTGTTGACGATGACTTTGCTGCCGTCCGTGAACTCCAGCGTCAGAATGTCTCCGGCATTCTCGAACTCTATGTCTGCGCCGCTTGCCTCCACGGCCTGCTCGATAAGGCTGAGCGTTTTCTCGACCTTCAGGTTGAAATCGGCCTCGTTCATGTCTGCTGTCCGGGACTTATTGGTTCGTGTAACGGATGTTACCGGAGTCGCCAGCGGAGCAACAAGCACAGCTCTGCAAGCCGCTGTTTATCGTTGCATGGGGCGGGGATAAACTAGCGGTTGGTTCGAGATCGGATGCCGAGATGAATCTTCGCTGCTTTGCACTACGCTTATTGCTTCTGGCCGCTCTCGCGGCTGCGTTCGGTCTGACGGGTTGTGGGCTTAAAGGCCCGCTTTATCTGCCGAGCCGGCCGGCGCCGCACAAGGCCGCCCCAGAACCGGCCCCCTCTCGTTGAAGCCCGCCGCCATGGACCCATTCGAATACCGGGACGGCCGGCTGCATGCAGAGGGCGTCGCGCTGCCGGAAATCGCCGACTGCGTAGGCACTCCCTGCTACGTATATTCGCGGGCGGGCATCGAAGCCGCTTGGCACAGTCTCGATGAAGCTTTCGGCGCCCGCGACCATCTTGTCTGCTATGCAGTCAAGGCAAATTCGAATCTTGCGGTTCTGGGCGTGCTCGCGCGCCTTGGTTCCGGATTCGATATCGTGTCGGCCGGAGAGCTTGAGCGTGTGCTGCGTGCCGGCGGCGATCCGGGTCGGGTGGTGTTCTCCGGGGTAGGCAAGACGGAAGACGAGATGCGCCGCGCACTGCAGCTTGGAATTCATTGCTTCAACGTGGAGTCCGTGCCGGAGCTCGAGCGTCTGGATCGTGTGGCCGGCCGACTCGGCAAGCGCGCGCCGGTGTCGCTGCGCGTCAATCCGGACGTTGATGCCCGTACCCACCCCTATATCGCCACCGGACTAAAAGAAAACAAGTTCGGTGTCGCCATGGCCGAGGCGCCGCAGGCCTATCGGCTGGCTCTGCAGATGGAACACCTGCAGGTCGTCGGCGTGGATTGCCACATCGGTTCCCAGCTGACGCGGCTAGAGCCCTTCAGTGACGCTGTCGGGCGGGTCATGTCTCTTGTGACGGATCTCGCCTCTGCTGGCATCGAGCTTCGGCATGTGGATCTCGGCGGGGGTCTGGGTATCCGCTACCGTGACGAGACGCCGCCCTCGCCGCGTGAATACGTCTCGGCGCTAGTGCGCGGCGTGGATGCCGCCGGCGGTGGCAGGCTGCGCATTCTCATCGAGCCGGGGCGGGCGATCGTCGGCAATGCAGGCGTTCTGCTTGCCCGCGTGGAATATCTCAAGCACGGTGAGACCAGAAACTTCGCCGTCGTTGATGCCGCCATGAATGACTTGCTCAGACCGGCGCTTTACGATGCGTGGCATGACGTCGCACCGGTGGTGCGGCGCCCCGGTACGCCGCAGGTCTACAACGTGGTCGGTCCCGTCTGCGAAAGCGGGGACTTTCTGGCGCGCGAGCGCGCCCTGTGCGTCGAACCGGGCGACCTGATCGCGCTGCGTTCGGCCGGGGCCTACGGTTCGAGCATGAGTTCCAGTTACAACACCCGCCCACGCTGTCCGGAGGTCATGGTTGACGGCAGGCGGTTTCACGTGACGCGCCGCCGGGAAACCTTCGATGAGCTACTGGCGCTCGAGTCGGTTTTGCCGGAGTACTGAACCGTTTTCAGGCGTTCGTCATCGGTTCTCTTGGCCAAACGACGGAACCAGTCAGTGCGACCGTACCGTGCGGACTTTTGCGGAACTGGATTGCGCGTCGCCATGTTCCCCTGGTCGTCCTATCCGACGCCGTTGGTGCTTGCGGCCTGTCCAAGTCGCTGCCAGGTGGTCGCGTTGCCGGCGTTTTGATGCCTCTGCACCGGTGATGTGGGCGCCGGCCCGTTCCCGCGGGGTGGCTGCAGGGTCCGCCATCCCTGGTGCCCGGCGGCCTGGCCCCCGGGTTTCCTTGCTGCGCGGAGCAGGGTAATCTAGCCGGATATGTACCTCACCTTCACCAAGATGCACGGCTTGGGTAATGATTTCATTGTCTTCGACGGCATCAATCAGAACGTCAATCTTACCGCGGAGCAGGCGCGCGCACTCGCGCATCGGCGTACGGGAATAGGCTGTGATCAGATTCTGATCGTGGAGCGCCCGGCGCGTCCGGATGCCGATTTTCGCTATCGAATCCTCAATGCAGACGGCGGCGAAGTTGAACAGTGCGGCAATGGCGCCCGCTGCTTTGTGCGCTTTGTGCGCGACCATGGCCTGACCAGCAAGGATGAAATAGCCGTGGAGACCCTGGCCGGCATGATCTATCCGCGGC
>JAJYEK010000085.1 GCA_021785795.1 Pseudomonadota bacterium | reverse complement strand
ATCTTCGACTTCATAGCTGCCCTCCCTCCCGGGGAGCAAGCGCGGAAGGAGTGGCGCTACTGGAAGGCACGGGCCCTGGAGAAAGTTGGTGATGACGCGGCGGCGCTGCGGATCTTCTCAACTTTGGCGAAAGACCGCAGCTACTATGGCTTTTTGTCGGCAAACCGCCTTGGGCGCCGCTTTGCGATGCAGCGCGAACGGATCCAGACCACCCCACTGGAAATCAGCTCAATGCTCGCGAGGCCGTCGATTCAGATGGCCAAGGAGCTGTTTGTGCTCGGTGAAACCGTCGACGCGAGGCGCCAATGGGCCTGGGCCACCCGCAACATGGACAGCCAGGATCTGCAGGTCGCGGCGGTGCTGGCTCGCGAATGGGGATGGTACGATCGCGCTATTCTGACGGCGGCGCAGAGCGGCAATCTGAACGATCTGGGTTTGCGCTTTCCGCTCCTTTACCGGAACATGATCGAAACCAATGCTCAGGACAATGGTATCGATCCCAGCTGGGTCTACGGGATACTGCGTCAGGAAAGCGCGTTCATGACCGATGCGCGGTCGGATGTGGGAGCGCTGGGATTAATGCAGCTAATGCCGCGTACGGGGTGGCTTACCGGGCTGCGCATCCATCTATTTGTGCGCACTGACAGTGCCATCTTGAACGTTGCAAACAACCTGCGGCTCGGTACCACGTATCTGAAAACCGTTTTGGACGACACCGGCGGGCGCGAAGTCCTGGCCACGGCGGCGTACAATGCTGGGCCCAACCGTGTGACACAGTGGCTCCCGCAGACGCACAAGCTGGATGCCGATGCCTGGGTAGACACAATCCCCTATCGCGAAACACGCAACTACGTGAAGGATGTGATGGCGTTCAGCACGGTATACGCCTATCTCCTTGGCGACAAGGAATTCAGCCTGAACCGGGCCATGCCGACGGTCCTGCCGGCAGGCGGCGGTGTGTTGCCGCTGCCCGAGAGCGGCCGGTAGGTCCCATCCAGACCGGCACGCTCGACCGCGACCGCTAGACTGCATGGCCGTAGTGCGGCCACACTTGCTGCCCCCTCGGCGCAATGCGAACCCGGTAGCGAATGGCGGCAGGTGCACCCAACCGGCAAGAAGCGGAGGCCAGAATATTGTCGAAACGCACAGTATGCATTCTCGGCGGTACCGGATTTGTCGGCCGGCGCCTCGCGGCGCTGTTGGCTGCCGCCGGTCACGAAGTCTTCGTTATCACTCGTCACCGCGAGCGCCACAAGAATCTGCTGGTGCTACCGACGGCGCATCTGGTGGAAGGAGACATCCGCAACCCGGCGCTGCTGCGGCGTGAATTCCGTGGATGCGATGCGGTCATAAATCTGGTCGGGATTCTGAACGAACGCGGCCGCAGCGGCCGGGGGTTCGAACAGGTTCACGTCGATCTGCCGCGAACGATTGTACAGGCCTGTCGCGACAGCGGAGTGCAGCGGCTGCTGCACATGAGCGCGCTCGGAGCGTCGCTGGATGCGCCCAGCCATTATCTGCGCAGCAAAGCCCGGGGCGAGTCGCTGGTCATGGCCTCGGAAGGCGACGACCTGCATGTCACAGCGTTCCGGTCGTCGGTAATCTTCGGCCGGGGCGACAACTTTACCAACCGCTTCGTGCGGCTGCTGCATGCCGCACCTCTGGCGTTTCCGCTGGCTTGTCCGGATGCGCGGCTGCAGCCGGTGTATGTGGAGGACGTGGCCAGCGCATTCGCGCTGGCCCTGGACGACCCCCGGACCTACGGCCAGAGTTACAGTCTGTGTGGCCCGCACGTCTATTCGTTGCGCCAGATCGTCGAATATCTGGCCGGGCTCGCGGGTGTGCGGCGGCGGATCATCGCTCTCGGGGATGGCCTGTCGCGGCTGCAAGCCTCCATTCTGGAGTTTGTTCCGGGCAAGCCGTTCTCGTTGGACAACTACCGGTCACTGAGGCGAGACAGCATCTGCGAGGGCGGTTTTCCGGTGGTCTTTGGCATTACGCCCTCCTCCCTGGAAGACGTAGCGCCGCTCTATCTCGGTGTGGACCCGAGTCGGCGCTATTCGAGATACCGGTCCCCGGGCAGGGCATGATGCGGTCCCGGTCGGGGAGCGCCTGCTATGCCGAGGGGTCCTCCGCCCATAGCGGATGGCGTTGCGTCGACAGCCGGTCTGCTGAGGCGGACAAGTGGTTTTCGCCTTGCTATACAGCCCCCAAGCGCTGACCGATACTCAAACGGTGATCCATCGCCGGCCTGAAGACAGCGACCGTATTGAAGGCCGCGGCAGCGCGGTGCATGAGTGCAAGGAGATCAGGATGAATCTGTATGTCAGCAATATCTCGCCAGGAGTTGCGCAAGCAGATTTACAGCACATTTTCAGCGGCTTGGGGGAAATCCTTTACGCCAGCCTGACGCCGGCGAATGCCGGCCGCAGCAGCAAGGGGTATGCCTTCGTCTATGTGCCGGACGATGAGCGTGCCCGGGCAGCGATTGCCAGGCTCAATGGGGCGATCCTGAAGGGAGACAGGCTGGCGGTCAGCCCGATGGCCGAACGCCCGGGTGTAATTGGCAACTACGCAAGAGCCAGAAGCTAGCCGGTTCCGGCAAAATTTCATCGGATGCAGCGTGCCGGACGGTGCGGCAAGCCGTCAGCCAGACACGTGAGATTCAGTGAAGGCCGGCCTGGTCCGCGGACAGTTTGCTTCAACAGCCCGGGACCAGCCCGTTCTGGCGTGCCGGCTCCGCCCCATCCCTGGCAACTATTTTCCATGCGCGCTGCGCGCCGATCAAACTGCTCCGTTGCAGGCCTCCGGCCCCGGTTTTGAAAGACTAGCGGTGTGGGCAGCCGCATAAGATGATCTTCAGTCATGGTTGCTGCCGCAACCTGAATGCTTGGGCGGTCTCAGGGCTGCCAGGGCACAGCGGCGCTGCTCCGGGGGCAGATTCCCGATTTGCCGGGCCTTGGCGTAGAACGCCGGTAGCTTGCCGCCAACCGAGGCGAGCAGCGAATCGAATGCGCCGACGTCGCAGTCATATAGGCCTATCGGTACTAAATAGGCATTGTTGATGTTCCTGAAATACTGTCCGATGCGCGGGTATTTCTCTCCCCAGCTCTCCTCCAGCCTGGCGTAGGCCGAGCGCAGTCCCGCAAATATGCGCTGCTTGTCCAGCAGTTTGCGGGCACGCGGTTCATCAGATGCATAGAGCGCTGCGAGATGTGAACGGTACCTGAGGAGCAGCGCCATGACCTGTGCCTGCCTGCGGCGCTGTTCCCGATAGCGGTGAAGCTCCCGGCTGTTCCCGCTGGCCAGAAGCCAGCGCTCCACGCCGGCGCGGGAGACCGCCACCGCAAACGATTCGTCGAAAGTCGTGTCACCCGGGATATAAAGCTTCTGGTGTGCAAGCTCGTGAAAAATGAGCCCGGCAATACGGGTGTTTCCGCCGCGCAGGATGGTGCTCAATACCGGATCGCGAAGCCATCCGAGGGTCGAATAGGCAGTAACCCCGGCGACAAAAACATCGTAGCCACGACGATGCAGACGGCGGGCGTATTGCTCGGCGGCGACACGAGAGAAATAGCCGCGATAGGCCACACATCCTGCGATCGGAAAGCACCATTTGCGCGGCTGCAGCGAAAGCTGCGGAGCGGCATACACATCCCACACGACGAATTGCCGTCCCAAGTCGACGTAGTTGTGGTAGCTGCCGTTGTCAGGAAGATCCAACTTTTTGACTGCGAAGTCGCGGATATGCACAACTTCCCTAAGCCGGTCCCGCAACGGCGCGGGTGTTGCGGGATCTTTCAGGATGGCACTTATCGGCCGCTGCCTCTCGATCAACTGGTACTGGCCATTTATGGCCTGGCCATAGTAAGACAAGGTGGAGCAGGCGGCTGTCGCCAGCGACGCCGCGATGCCCAACAGTGCGTAGAATCTGCGCCGGATCATGTTTGTCGGAAGTTGACGCCCCAAGTACTATAAAGTCCATGCGCGTGTATCTGGTAGGGGGCGCCGTCCGTGATCGCCTCCTCGGCATCAAGGCTGTGGATCGCGACTATGTGGTGGTTGGCGCCACCCCGGAAGAAATGGTCGCGCGGGGCTTCAGTCCGGTCGGAGCCGATTTCCCCGTGTTCCTTCATCCCGATACTCATGAGCAGTATGCACTGGCACGTACTGAGCGTAAGACCGGCCCCGGGTATCGCGGGTTCACCGTCCACGCCGCGCCGGATGTCACGTTGGAAGACGACCTCAGGCGGCGTGACCTTACCATCAACGCCATGGCGGAGGCTGAAGATGGTACGTTGATCGATCCGTTTGGGGGCGCTGAAGATCTGCGAAACGGGGTTTTGCGGCATGTATCGGCGGCATTTGCCGAAGATCCGGTGCGGATACTGCGCGTTGCGCGGTTCGCAGCCCGCTATGCCAAATGGGGCTTTCATGTCGCACACTCGACCAATGCGTTAATGAGACGAATGGTTGAAAGCGGGGAAGCGGACGCGCTTGTTGCGGAACGGGTATGGGTAGAGATGGAGCGAGCCCTGGCTGAGGTGCGACCTTCGGTGTTCTTCAAGGTGTTGCGCGGTTGCGGTGCGCTGGACCGGCTGTTCCCGGAGATTGCGGCCCTCTTCGGCGTTCCGCAGCCGGAGCAGCACCACCCCGAAGTCGACGCGGGGCTGCATGTGCTGAAGGTTCTGGATGAGGCGGCATCCCTGACCGGGGACACCCGGGTCCGGTTTGCGGCCCTCATGCACGATGTCGGAAAAAGCCGGACGCCCAGGCAGCAATGGCCCGACCATACCGGCCACGAGCAGGCAGGCGTGGATATCATCCGGGAGTTTTGCCTGCGGTTGCGCGTGCCCAAAGATTATCGGGACCTGGCCATGCTGGTCGCCCGGTATCACGGCTACTGCCACCGCGCTGCGGAGCTTCCGGCTGTCATGATGCTCGAGATGCTGGAGGCGATCGACGCCTTCCGCCGGCCCGGTCGCATTGACCAATTCCTGCTTGCATGCGAAGCCGACGCCCGGGGGCGATGCGGTTTCGAAGACGAGCCTTACCCCCAGGCCAGTCGGGTGCGGTGTGCCTTTGAGGCGGCCCGGACGATTGGTGGTGCGGACGCGATTAGGGCCGGAATAATGGGTCCGGCAGCCGGACAGTGGATCCGCCAGGAGCGCCTGGCGGCGATCGACCGGGCCCTGCGGTGACTAGCGCCCAACGGTGTCAGGCAGCCACCGCGGGTTTTGTGGCGGGCACCGGGAAGGAATCGTTTCGTTGAGGATTCCGCCATCGACGTGGCCCTTCGCGCACCACCCGAAGATCCTTGCCTGGGACGGGCTCTGATATGGGCATCGCGGATTGTCTGCTCGTTACGGCTGTAGCCGCGTTCCTCGGCTTTCAGGCGCTGCCCTTTTTACGGGCGCGCCGCATGCTCGGCAGGCCGGCCCCGCGCTTTGCAGCTTATGATCTACCTCCCGGCGAGCGTGCCCTGGTTTATTTCTTCAGCAAGTCATGCGGCATGTGCCGGTCCATGACCCCCCAGATAGGACAGCTCGCGCGCCATTATCGCAACGTGTTCCAGATCGATGTGGCCGAAGCGCCCGAACTGGCGCGAAGCTTTGGAGTCATGGGAACGCCCACGACCGTGCTTGTGCGTGACGGAACCGTCGAGAGAGTCTGGATAGGGACTGCATCACCGGAGCAGTTGCGGCGTGTGCTGGAGACGCCTGGTCGGTCCGGCCATGGTCGGCGGGACTAGAGGCGCCCCCGTCGGTCCTGCAGGGCGAAGCCAGACAGGGGCTCAGCCAGTCCGCGGCCTAGCGCCATGACCTTGAACAGCTCACCCATCTCGTGCGGAAGGGTGAGCTTCCTGATTTCCTGGGCATTCCGCAGATGCGCCTTGGGATCCGTGGCCGTCGCATCCTGCATGGCGTCAGCGATTCCGGTGGCCAGCAGAAACGCCGCCTGGGAGGTGTACCCAAGCACCGACAAGCCGGCGGCAAATCCGGCTTCCGCGATGGCTGTGAAATCCACGTGTGCGGTAATGTCCTGCAGGCCGACGAGGATGAGCGGGTCCTCGTGGACGCGGTGGCGGTAATGGCACATAAGCGTCCCGGTATCGCGGTCGGCGTGATAGTACTCGTCGCGCGGAAATCCGTAGTCGATGATCAGGATAACGCCGGACGCAAGGGTGCCAGCAATGCTGCGCATCCAGGCCTCCGCCTGCAGATTCACCTCTGACGTATAGCCCGCAGGCAAAACTGCCGGGTCTAGGCGTGTCCGCAGCAGGTTGCTGAAGGCTGTAGGCGCTGGCACCTCGTGCCAGACAAAGCCATCCGGCTCCCAAGAGACGTTAAGCAGCCTGATCCCGTCCGGGTGCGAGCGAAACCGCTGCACCGGCATTGCGTCAAGGACTTCATTGGCCAGTACCACGCCGCGCAGACCTTCGTCCGGCAGCCGATCCAGCCAGGTCACGTACCGAGCCAGGTGCGGAATCTTTGCGGCCAGGTATTCCGCTTGGCGGAAACGAAGCTCAGCGCTGAGTTCGAGGATGAGGTATCGGCCAGGCAGGTGCCCGGCGCCGGCCAGTGTCGTCAGAAGATCTGCGGCCAGTGCTCCGCTGCCGGCGCCAACTTCCAAGATGTCGCCCCCGCCGAGCTGCCGGAACACCTGCTGGCATTGGCGTGCGAGACTGCGGGCAAATAGCGATCCGATCTCGGGTGCAGTCACGAAGTCACCGCCCTCGCCCAGCTTCCGGGCACAGGAACTGTAGTAGCCCAGACCCGGAGCATAGAGCGCCAGCTCCATGAAGCGCATGAAATCGATGCTGCCGCCGCTGGCGTCGACTTCCTCGCGGATCCGTTGTTCCAGTGCCTGGCTGTGCTGGAGATCAACCATGTCCGGAGCCGGAAGAAGAGGGGCGGGCGGAATCATCTCGTGGCCGGCGCTGAAGTGACCGGGCGGGAGTGGCGGCGCCATATTGGCGGGCGGGTGCAGTACGGGTTATTGTTGCAAGGGATGCTCATCAGGGTGGCTGTCCGCAAGGCCGAGCCACGCAAAGGGCGCGCGGATGGAATTGCTTATCGTCTACCCCAGAGAATACCATGGAACCTCAACTTCTGACCGGCAAAGTGGCGCTGATAACCGGCGGAGCGCGCCGCATCGGTGCCGAAATCTGCCGCACGCTGCATGCCCAGGGAATGGATCTGGCAGTGCACTATCGCGCGTCCGGCAGCGATGCGCAGGCGCTGCAACAGGAACTGATCGCCAGCCGCCCTGCGTCGGTTCTGCTGGTGCCGGGCGACCTGCTCGACGCGGCCGACCGGCAGAGCCTGGTGTCCCGGACGCTTCAGCAATTCGGGCGGCTGGACGTGCTGGTCAACAATGCATCGAGCTTCTATCCAACTCCCATGGCGGAGGCGACCGACCGCCAATGGGACGATCTGGTCGGGTCCAACCTGAGAGCGCCGTTCTTCCTGTCGCAGGCTGTCGCGCAGTACCTGAAAAGAACCAGCGGATGCATTGTAAACATCACCGACATACACGCTGAGCGGCCGCTGAAGAACTATCCGATCTACAGTATCGCCAAAGCCGGCCTGGTGATGCTGACGAAGTCGCTCGCGCGTGAGCTGGCGCCGGAGGTGCGCGTCAACGCGGTCGCACCGGGCACGATCCTGTGGCCAGAGAACGGGCTTGATGGCGTCACCAAGCAGCACATCCTCTCGCGGGTACCGCAGAAACGCTCCGGCGAACCGGCTGATATCGCACGTGCGGTGCTGTTTCTGGTGCGCGACGCCGGCTATGTATCCGGCCAGGTCATCGCGGTGGACGGCGGAAGGTCCATTGTTGCCTGATTCGCTGCGGTTACGCGTCCGTGATTTGCCCAGCTGCTAGAGTCCGTCGATAAGCGCCGGCCATATAGCCTGGTTCTCGGCTGCAAGGCGCGACCACATTTTTGCCATTCCGATCCCCGTCACCGGGTGACGAAGGTCCGGCGCGATTTCGGAGAGCGGCTTCAGCACGAACGCATAGCGCGTGATCTCGGGACGCGGAATCCGGAGCGGTCCGCCCCGACGTACCAGGTTGCCGTACAGCAACAAGTCCAGGTCAAGCGTGCGTGACACAAATCGGTCGGCGCCGCGAATGCGGCCGTGGCCACGCTCCAGCTCAGACAGCTGGCCGAACAGGTCGAGTACCGGAACATCGGTTTGGAATCGGGCGACCAGATTGTAAAAGTTGTCTCCGCGGAAGCCGATGGCAGTCGACTCATACACGCCTGATAGCAGCAGTGTGCCGTAGCGCGTCCGCAGTTCGGCGACCGCCGTGCGGATATGATGCTCACGGTCTATATTGCTGCCAATGCTAACGAACACCGGGATCATCTGATGGCACCGTGCGCTGCCCGGTCGCGGAGCCGTGACTAGTTTCTCCGTCCCCGCTCGACGATCACCCCGACGTCGGTGGCATCCCGGATCGCCCCGCGCTTGTTGATCGCCACGCGTACCCACGGTATCCGGAATTCCCCCAGAACCAGCTCGGCAACCTTTTCCGTCAGGGTCTCCACCAGCTGGAACTGAGAGGTGCCGACGAACGCACCCACGCGCTTGGCAACAGCCTTGTAGTTGAGCGTGTCTTCAATTCGATCAGTCGCAGCCGCCTGCCGCACGTCCACCGCCATGTCGATGTCGATGGTGATCGTCTGGGTTGTGCGCCGCTCCCACTCCCAGATGCCGATGATGCAGTCGACCTTCAGGCCGTGTAAGTAAATCAGGTCCATGGGTATTTCCGTGGTCTCGGCGGGACTATAGCGAAATCCGTAGCTGATGTCTTGACGGCAGGCGCTTTAGGTCTTCCAATAGCGCGCCATGATTTTTTATCTTCTTCCGGTAGCGGCCTATCTGATCGGATCGGTTTCGTCCGCGATTGTCGTGACAAGGCTGATGGGATTGCAGGACCCCCGCAAGGTGGGTTCGCAAAACCCCGGCGCCACCAATGTCCTGCGCTATGGTGGCAAGGCGGCAGCGGCCGTCACACTCGTCGGCGACGTCTTCAAGGGGGTCATACCGGTGGTGCTGGCACGCGTGCTCGGGGCTGGCCAGACGACCATAGCGCTCGTGATGCTTGCGGCATTCCTCGGACATCTGTATCCGGTCTTTCACGGTTTTCGGGGTGGCAAGGGGGTGGCCACCGCGCTTGGCGTGATTTCGGCGGTCAATATCTGGGTGGGGCTGCTGCTGATGACCACCTGGGTTGTCATGTCCCTGTTGTTCCGCTATTCGTCCCTGTCCGCAATCACGGCTGCAATCCTGGCACCGGTGTACGTATGGTGGCGAATGCCAGTACGACCAATCCTCATTGCAACCAGCATCATCGTGGTGCTGCTGCTTTGGCGTCATCGCTCCAACATCCGCAAGCTGGTTGCCGGTACCGAGAGCAGGATACATTTTTGAGGAACGACCGCGGCTAATGGATCCCGCCCCGGGCGCCCCGTGGCTCGAGCCCGGGCCTGCTGAACCGACCATCTGCCTGCACGGATCGTCCAGCCCATAGCGTCTGCCTGGCCTCACCTCAGATGCCGGCACGAAAGCTGGGCCGGCGTCAGCCCGCGGGAGGCAGATCGCCTATCGGCCAGCGCGGATGCACGACGAAAGCCGGCCCGTCGCGCAGTCCGGCCGCCAGACGCAGGGATCCCGCCAGGGCGATCATTGCGCCGTTGTCTGTGCAGAATTGTGGGCGCGGAAAATAAACCCTTGCTCCCAGTGATGCAGTGAGGTCCGCCAGCCGCTCTCGGAGCAGGCGGTTCGCGCCGACCCCGCCGGCGACGATGAGGCGCCGGTGTCCGGTCGCCACCAGAGCCCGTTCACACTTGATGACAAGCGTTTCGACCGCGGCGTCTTGGAATGCATGGGCGATGTCGGCGACCGATTGGGGGTCGAGGATCCGGTCCCTTGCAGCCAGCGCGGCCGCCGTCTTGAGTCCGCTGAAGCTGAAATCCAGCCCCGGTCGGTCGGTCATTGGCCGCGGAAAGCGGAAACGGCCTGGCGTGCCCGCGGAGGCGGCACGCGCGATCGCCGGTCCTCCTGGATAGCCGAGGCCGAGCAATTTGGCCGTTTTATCGAATGCCTCGCCCACGGCATCGTCGACCGACTCCCCCATCACTTTGTAGTTTCCGTGGGCCTGGATGTCGGCAATCAGCGTATGGCCACCGGAGACCAGCAGCGCCAGAAACGGAAACGAGGGGGGGTCGGGTTCGAGCATGGGAGCGAGCAAATGACCCTCCATGTGGTGCACGCCGATGGCAGGCACCCGCCAGGCCCACGCCAGGCTCTGGCCAATGGCAGCGCCCACCAGTAGTGCGCCCGCCAGTCCGGGGCCGGCGGTATAGGCAATTCCATGCAATTCCTGGGGCCGGGTGGCGCAGGCAGCCAGAACTTCGCGCGTCAGGGGGAGGACCTTGCGGATATGGTCGCGGGAAGCCAGCTCCGGCACCACCCCGCCATATTCGGCGTGCAGGCCGCTCTGGGAGTACAGCCGATGGCCCAACAGCCCCAGTTCAGAGTCGTAGACCGCAATCCCAGTGTCGTCGCACGAGGTTTCGATGCCGAGTACGCGCATGTGGGCCGGTTTGGGCTGAGCTGATGACAACGAGCAGATTATTATATATTATTCCCGGTTCGCCGTTTAGCCATGTTTCGTATTCAATCGAATTGCCGAGGAATATTGATGCCGACTGTCCGGGTAAAGGAACACGAACCCTTCGAGGTGGCCCTGCGCCGTTTCCGGCGCTCTTGCGAAAAGGCCGGAGTCTTCGCAGAAATTCGTCGTCGCGAGTTTTACGAGAAGCCGACGACGGTGCGCAAGCGCAAAGCTGCCGCAGCGCGTAAGCGCGAGCTGAAGAAACTCTCCCGGATCACGGCCCGCACGACGCGCCTGTACTGAATGAAACGTCCGATTCAGCCGTGGGGCAGGGTTCCGGAAGCGCGCAGTGACGCTTAAAGACCGGATCAAAGAGGACATGAAGGGCGCCCTACGCAGCCGGGAACAGGGGCGCCTGGAGGCAATCCGCATGCTGCTGGCGGCGATCCAGCGGCGTGAGGTCGATGAGCGCATTACGCTTGACGATGCGCAGGTAATGGCGGTGATCGAAAAACTGGTCCGCCAGGGGCGCGATTCTGTGGAGCAGTTCCGGCAGGGCGGCCGCCAGGACCTCGTCGACAAGGAGAGCCGGGACATCGCTGTCTGGGAATCGTACTTGCCGGAGCCCCTGAGCGAGGCGCAGATCGACGAGCTGATCACCAAGGCCATCGCCGAGACCGGCGCCGGTGGGGTGAAGGACATGGGAAAGGTCGTGGCGAGCCTTAGGCCGGCATTGCAGGGGCGCGCCGATATGGGAAAGGTGAGCAGCAAGATCAAGCTGAAGCTCACCGCCAAGGACTAGGGCGGGCCCGTACTCCCGGCGCAACGGGCAGACTCGAGTCCTTTGGCCCGACAGAGTAGAGCCATGACGGGCAGGATCCCGGAGAAATTCGTCGACGAATTGCTGGCGCGGATCGACATCGTGGATGTTATCGATTCGCGCGTTCCGCTACGCCGAGCGGGCAAGGACTACAAAGCCTGCTGCCCCTTTCACGAAGAGAAAACTCCCTCGTTTACCGTCAGCCCAGACAAGCAGTTTTTTCACTGTTTCGGTTGTGGCATCCATGGCAGTGCCATCGGCTTTCTGATGGAATACGAACAAATGACGTTCCCGGAGGCGGTGGAAGAGCTTGCCGGGCGTGCCGGCCTGACTGTTCCGCGTGAGTCCGGTCCGGCGCCGGCAGTGACGACCCCGCCTGATGACCTCGACGCGATCGGCGACGTGCTGGTGCGCGCGGACCGCTACTATCGCCGGCAGTTGCGCGAGCATCCCCAGGCGCAGCAGGCAGTGGCGTACCTCAAGGGCCGGGGGCTGAGTGGTGAGATTGCCGCTGAATTTGGTCTGGGGTTTGCCCCCGAGGGATGGGACAACCTTGTGCGCGCGCTGGGCAGTGAGCCTGAAACTCAGCAATTCTTGGTTGCCGCTGGCTTGGCGGTCAAGAAGGAAAATGGGGGACACTACGACCGCTTCCGTGGCCGCATCATGTTCCCCATCCACGACTATCGCGGCCGCATCGTTGGATTCGGCGGCCGGGTAATTGGTCAGGGCGAACCCAAATACCTGAATTCACCTGAAACCCCGCTGTTTCACAAAGGACGCGAGCTGTACGGATTATTTAGGGCACGGGATGCTCTACGGCGCGAGAACCGCGTCCTCGTGGTCGAAGGCTACATGGATGTCGTGGCGCTGGCACAATTCGGGTTCGACTACGCCGTCGCCACCCTCGGCACCGCAACCACGCGTGACCATCTCGATAGGCTGTTTCGATACGCCCCGGAGGTCGTGTTCTGTTTCGATGGCGACCGCGCCGGACGGGACGCGGCCTGGCGTGCCTTGGGGAATGCATTGCCGGTGTTACACGAAGGTCGCCAGGTAAGCTTCCTGTTCCTTCCCGATGGGGAAGACCCGGACACCTTGGTCCGCAAGGAAGGGCTGCAGGCCTTTGTCGCCCGCCTCGGGGTTGCCCAATCCCTTCCGGATTATCTGTTCCAGACGCTTGCCGCGGACGTTGACCTCGGTCGACTGGATGGGCGCGCCCGTCTCGTGGAACTCGCCCGACCGCTTCTGTCTAATGTACCCCAGGGCGCGCTCCGGGAACTGATGGTCGCCAGGCTCGCCGAAATCAGCCTTCTGGCGCCGCAAAAACTGTCTAAACTGTTGGATAGAGCCGTGCTTGCGACGCGCAGAAATGCTGCGCTCATGCGGAAGCCACAGGATGCCGGGGCGCCATCTCTGGTGCAGACAGCGGTGGCGCTGCTCCTGCAGCATCCCCATCTGGGTCGTCTGGTCGGAGACCCGCAGCCCTTCCTGGCACTGGATGGAAAAGGAATTCCTGTCCTGGTTGAGCTGATGGATCTGCTAAATGAGCAGCCAAATCTGACCACTGGCGCTATTTTGGAGCATTTTCGTGATAGTAAGTACATACACCACATTGGAAGGTTGGCGGTGCGGCAGCATCCCATGCACCAGCAGAATGTCGAAGCTGAGTTCAAGGGTCTTCTGCACCGTTTGCGCTGTGAGGCCAACCGCCAGCAGATCGAGCGGTTCTCCCGCAAAGAGCGCGCCGGAGGGCTCAACGCCGCCGAAAAAGCCGAACTGGTACGGCTTTTGCGTGAAAAACAGGAACTTGATCGCGAAAAGTCTTCCCCCGGGCCTTGAAAAACTTGGGGATAAGCAGCATTTGGTTTAAAATGGAACGTTATTTTGCCTTCACCCTTTGAATCGGATTCCGCAAGTATGGATCAAGAAACTCAACGCCTGCAGCTCAGGAAACTCATCATCCAGGGAAAGGAGCAGGGATTCCTGACGTATCGCGATATCAACGACCACCTGCCTGAGGGTGTCCATGACACCGACCAGATAGAGGCGGTGATCAACATGATCAACGACATGGGGATCGAGGTCTACGATCAGGCGCCGGATCCTGACACGCTGCTGCTTAAGACCGAGGCTGTTGCGCCTGAGGACGAAGAAGTCGCCGAGGAGGCGGAGCAGGTGCTGGTCTCGGCTGTGGAAAACGAGTTCGGCCGCACCACCGATCCGGTGCGCATGTATATGCGCGAAATGGGGACGGTGGAATTGCTCACCCGTGAAGGCGAAATCGAGCTTGCCAAGCGTATCGAGGACGGTATACGGCAGAGCACTGAGGCCATTGCGACCTGTCCAGCCACGATAACCGATGTCCTGCGGATGATGGATATGGTCGAGGCAGAACAGATGCGCCTTACCGATCTGGTTGTCGATTTTGTGGACCCTAATGCGGTGGACGAGCCGCCACCTGAGATGCTGGGCGATGAGGGCCGTGGTGCGGCAGCGGACGACGCCGATGAAGAGAACGAGGAAGACGGGGGCGGAGGGACAGCCGATGAGGAAGGTGGTCCGGATCGCGAGGAGGCGATCGCCCGGTTCGCGCGCATTCGCAAACTGCATGCGAATCTGACTAAGGTTCTTGAGAAGAAGGGATTTGATGGCCCTGAAGTTGCCAGGATCCAGCGCAAGCTCGCGGACGAATTCCTGCAAATCAAGTTTGTTTCCAAGCAGATCAACCGTCTGGTGGAACAGGTGCGTTCGCTGGTGGACCAGGCGCGGGAGCAGGAAAAGATCATCATGGACATCTGCGTCAGTAAGGCCCGCCTGCCGCGCAAGACATTCCTGAAGACCTTCCCTGGCCACGAGGCAAATCCGCGCTGGGTCAAGAAGATTCTCAAGTCTGGCGAATGCAATGCCGATTCAATCGAACGCAACATGGGAGCCATAACGGCAGCCCAGAACCGGCTCGCGCAACTGCAGGATCGTGTCGGCATGCCGATTGGCGAGCTCAAGGAAGTGAATCGCCGTATGTCGATCGGCGAGGCCAAGGCGCGGCGCGCCAAAAAGGAGATGGTTGAGGCCAACCTGCGTCTCGTGATATCGATTGCCAAGAAGTACACGAACCGCGGCCTGCAGTTCCTGGACTTGATCCAGGAAGGCAATATCGGTCTGATGAAAGCGGTCGACAAGTTCGAGTACCGGCGTGGCTACAAGTTCTCGACCTATGCAACCTGGTGGATTCGGCAGGCCATCACCCGCTCGATCGCCGACCAGGCGCGCACGATCCGCATACCGGTCCATATGATCGAGACGATCAACAAGCTTAATCGCATCTCGCGTCAGATGTTGCAGGAAATGGGCCGTGAACCGACCCCCGAAGAGCTGGCGGTGCGCATGGAGATGCCGGAGGACAAGATCCGCAAGGTGCTTAAGATCG
>JAJYEK010000084.1 GCA_021785795.1 Pseudomonadota bacterium | reverse complement strand
AGGTGTCCCGGACCCTTGGGCGCGATCATGATGACATCCAGGTCAGCCCTGGGCTGGATGAACCCGAAATGGACCGAAAAGCCATGTGCAACTGCCAGCGTCGCGCCTTGCTTGAGATTGGTCTCGATGCTTTGCGCGTAAAGCTTCTTGTGCTGCTCGTCCGGCGCCAGAATCATCACCAGGTCTGCGTCCTTGACGGCTTCTGCGATGCCCTTGACCATGAGACCGGCGTTTTTCGCCTTCGCGATCGAAGCGGAACCTTCGCGCAGGGCAACAGTTACCTGCACGCCGCTCTCCTTGAGATTGAGGGCATGGGCATGCCCCTGGGACCCGTACCCTACGATCGCCACCTTCTTGCCGCGAATGACGGAAAGGTCAGCATCTTTGTCGTAATAGACCTTCATGACAGAAACCTCTATTCAAAGTATTGTAGTTCCCGAAGCCCACTGCCGGCCCATCCGGACGGTCGACCCGGAACGCGAGCGGACCGCGGCGCCGGACCCGCGAGATAACCTGCCCTTACAGCTGCAAACCTTTGTCTCCCCGGGCGATGGCGGATGGGCCCGACCGGACAACCTCAATTATACCGGTCTTTCCCAGAGCCTGGAGAAACGCATCCAGCTTGTCTCCGGTCCCGGTAAGCTCGATCGTATAAGCCCTTTCCGTCACATCGATGATCCTTCCCCGGAATATGTCGGAAAGACGCTTGACCTCATCGCGGGCACCGTTGACCGCCTCAACCTTGATCAACAGCATTTCACGTTCGATGTGCGCCCCTTCGGTCAGGTCCACGAGCTTAACCACGTCTACCAGCTTGTTGAGCTGTTTGGTGATCTGCTCGATGATCTCATCCGACCCGCGCGTCACCACGGTCATGCGCGAAAGCGTCGAATCTTCGGTTACCGCCACCGTGAGCGACTCGATGTTGTAGCCACGCGCTGAAAACAGCCCGGCTACCCGCGACAACGCGCCCGACTCATTCTCCAGCAGGATCGATATGATGTGACGCATCACGCCAGTTCCCGCTCGGAGGTGGCGCCCCGGTGGCAGGGAGACAATTGCATCTCGTGCTGCCCTTTCCCGGCCGCAATCATCGGATAGACGTTTTCCGTCTGATCGGTGATGAAATCCATGAACACCAAGCGGTCCTTGAGCTTGAACGCTTCCTTCAGGGCGCTCTCGACGTCAGAAGGCTTGTCGATCTGCATGCCCACGTGGCCGTAGCTTTCGGCAAGCTTGATGAAATCCGGAAGCGCATCCATGTACGAATGCGAGTAGCGGCGATCATAGAAGAATTCCTGCCACTGGCGCACCATCCCCATGTAGCGGTTATTCAGATTCACGATCTTGATCGGCAGGCTGTACTGCTTGCAGGTTGACAGCTCCTGGATACACATCTGTATGCTGGCCTCGCCGGTGACGCAGACCACGGTCTCCCCAGGATGCGCGAACTGCGCCCCGATAGCCGCCGGCAACCCGAAGCCCATGGTTCCGAGGCCGCCGGAATTGATCCAGCGTCGCGGCTTGTCAAACTTGTAGAACTGGGCCGTCCACATCTGATGTTGTCCGACGTCAGAAGTGACGAATGCGCCACCTTGGGTGAGTTCGTACAGTTTTTCGAGCACCGCCTGGGGCTTGATCACCTTGTCGCTGTGCTCGTATTTCAGGCACTCGAGGCCACGCCACTCGTCGATCTGCTTCCACCATGCCTGCAGCGCCGCCTTGTCCGGCCGAAGCTTGCTGGCCTTGACGAGCCTGATCATGTCTCTGAGCACGTTGTCGACCGAACCCACGATCGGAATCTCGACAGGGACGTTCTTGGAGATGGACGAAGGGTCTATATCCACATGGACAATGCGCGCATGCGGACAGAACTTACCGAGATCCCCGGTCACGCGGTCGTCGAACCGCGCACCGATGGCAATCAGCACGTCGCACTCGTGCATCGCCATGTTGGCTTCGTAAGTGCCGTGCATTCCGAGCATACCGACAAACAGGGGGTCCGTGGCCGGAAACCCGCCCAAACCCATCAGCGTGTTGGTGCAGGGGTAACCAAGCAGGCGCACGAATTCGGTGAGCAGTTTCGAGCCCTCACCGAGGATCACCCCTCCTCCCGTATAGACCATGGGGCGCTTGGCCTGGAGAATGAGATCCACCGCCTTGCGGATCTGGCCGGAATGCCCTTTGGTAACAGGAGAATAGGACCGCAGCGAGATCTCCTTGGGATAGTGGTACTCCGCTTTGCACGCGGTGACGTCCTTGGGGATGTCTACCACCACGGGGCCAGGACGGCCGGTGGTGGCGATATAGAATGCCTTCTTTATCGTGGCTGCCAGGTCCTTGACGTCCTTGACCAGAAAATTGTGCTTGACACAGGGGCGCGTGATGCCGACTGCGTCCACTTCCTGGAAAGCATCGTTGCCGATCAGGCTGGTGGCGACCTGCCCGCTGAATACCACGATGGGAATCGAGTCCATGTAGGCCGTAGCGATGCCGGTGACCGTATTCGTCACGCCGGGACCGGAGGTCACCAGCACTACGCCGGGCTTGCCGCTGGAGCGCGCATAGCCATCCGCCGCATGGGCGGCACCTTGTTCATGCCGGACCAGGATATGCTTTACCGCATCCTGCTTGTAAAGCGCGTCATAGATGTGAAGCGACGCCCCTCCCGGATACCCGAACACATACTCAACGCCCTCGTCCCGCAGACAGCGGACAAAGATCTCTGCACCCGTCAATTCCACGGCACGTCCTCGGATGGGTCATGATGCCGGCGGAAATGGGCATCAACCCGAATTTTCGGAACCAAGACATGAGAAGTTACTTATAAGCGCCGCCAGGGTCAAGTCCGCCAGGGCGGAAAACCGCCAAATGCCGTACCCCTGGCAAACCAGTCCTGCCAGAAATGCTGCCGGGTAACCGAGAATCAGCCGCGACGCCAGCTCGTGCCCCCATCCGCATCTTCGAGGATGACCCCCTGACTCCTCAGTTCATCACGGATGCGATCGGCTTCCGCCCAGTCCTTGGCACGCCGGGCGGTTAACCGGCGGCTAATCAAATCCTCGATCTGGTCGGTCGACGGCCCCGCTCCCGGTCCGCTCTGGAGAAAGGCCTCCGGATCGCTCTGCAGCAAGCCCAGGATCCCCGCCAGCCGCCGCAGCTCGACGGCAAGCAACGCGGCGGCTTTGGGTTCAGATGCTTGTAGACGATTGATTTCCCGAGCAATTTCGAAAAGGACCGCCATGGCCACGGGCGTATTGAAATCGTCATCCATTGCGGCAAAGAACTGTTCGGCATAACCGGTCGCAGGCTGGGGCCCTGCGGCAGCGGCCGCCTGCGGGACCGGAATATCCTTCAGCGACAGATACATCCGGGTCAGCGCCGCCTTGGCATTATCCAGGGACTCATTGCTGTAGTTGAGCGGACTGTGATAGTGACTCGCCAGGATGAAGTAACGCACCACTTCCGGGTCGTAGTTCTTCATCACCTCGCGCAGCGTGAAGAAGTTGCCCAGAGACTTGGACATTTTTTCATTGTCGACGCGGACGAAACCGTTGTGCATCCAGACGTTCACGAACTTTTCCCCGGTCGCCGCCTCGCTTTGCGCAATTTCGTTTTCATGGTGCGGAAACTGCAAATCCAGGCCGCCCCCGTGGATATCAAAATGATGGCCCAGACAGGCGGTCGACATCGCCGAGCACTCGATGTGCCAGCCCGGGCGGCCCGGCCCCCAGGGCGAATTCCAGCTCGGTTCACCCGGCTTGGCCGCCTTCCACAGCACGAAATCCAGCGGATCATCCTTGTCTTCACCCGCCTCTACGCGCGCCCCGACACGCAGGTCTTCCAGGGATTTCCCTGAAAGCTGTCCATAGGAGGCAAAGCGGCGCACTCGATAGTAGACGTCCGCATTTGCGGCGACATAGGCGTATCCGCGGTCGATCAGGGTCCGGACCATCGAGATGATCTCTGGCATATATACGGTCGCCCGCGGCTCGGCATCCGGAGCACCCACACCGAGAGCACTCGCATCCTCGTGCATAGCGCGCGTGAACCGCTCCGTCAGCGAATCGATTGGCTCGTTGTTGTCGTTGGCCCGGCGGATGATCTTGTCGTCAATATCGGTGATGTTACGGACGTAGATGACACGGTAGCCGCGCGCACGCAGATAGCGCACGATCATGTCGAATACCACCAGAACCCGTCCGTGACCAAGATGGCAGTAGTCATAAACAGTCATGCCGCAGACGTACATGCGCACCTCACCCGCCACGATGGGACGGAATGGCTCCTTTTTTTTGGTAAGGCTGTTGAATATCTCGAGCATGTCCTCAAATCCGGGGCAAGGTCTGGGCTATGGATATTTCGCTATGGGAACAGAGGCGATTCAAGGGCAGCGGCCCGATCGGGGAGTCATTTCGTGCCGGCTACCCGTGCCGCCTCCTCCAGACGGCCACGGATACGGTCAGACCCGAGCAGATTCCAGATCCGCTCTAGCGTCGGCCCGTTTGGCCATATCCTCGGCCACTTGCCATCATACACCGCCCCGCTTAGTGCGGCACGCAGCGGCATGAACAGCGACTTGCCTCGCGTGCCGGTAGCCGCCCCGAGCACAGCGCTGAAACCCCTGAAATCGGCTCCGTTCTGCAGGCAATTGAGCGCCGATCTGAAGAACTGCTCACCTGCCCGGCCGATTACGGCCTGCGCTTCACCGTCATAGACATCACCGGCAAACAGGTTCGCCGCCCAGAAATAGGCGTCGCGCGGCGTCGTCACATTTTCCCTCACCGTCTCGACGAACTGTCCGGCAAGCTCGGGTGGTACTAGCCCCGCTATGGGCGCGCCGGTGGCGTGCGTGGCAGATCCTATCCAACCCCACAATTCATCTGCCGCGGTGTGCAGCACCGCCTCCTTTTGCCAATGGAGAAGCTGGGCCTCATCGTACCGCGCCGGCGCGCGGTGCAGGCGATCCACGCTGAATGCGTCTGTCAGACCGTCCAGCGACAGAAACTCATTGCCTTCGTAAGTATGTCCAAGCCGTGCGAGATAGTTGCAGATGGCAAGCGGAAGGAACCCACCCTCGCGCAGCTCCTGCACACTGCGGCTGCCGCTGCGCTTGGAGAGCGGTGAACCGTCCGCACCGACCACGAGCGCAATATGGGCGTATTCCGGCACCGGCAGGTTCAGCGCCTGCAGGATCAGGATCTGGCGCGGTGTATTGGCCAGATGGTCCTCGCCGCGAACCACCAGCGTCACGCCCATTACGGCGTCATCCACGGCGTTGCTGAAAAAAAATGAAGACGTTCCGTCTGAGCGGCGAATCACGAAATCACCGATGTCCTCGGTACGGAAAAACTGACGGCCGCGCACCCGGTCGTCGAAGCTGGCGACAGGCCCTGCTTCCACATGGAAGCGCAGGGTGGCGGGGGATCCGGCTGCCAGGCGCTCGTGAATTTGATCCCCGGTCAGGAGCCGGCAGCGGCCTGAGTAACGCGGCGGACGACCAGCCGCAATCTGCGTGCGCCGCTCAATCTCGAGTTCGTGCTCGGTGCAAAAGCACCGATAGGCGAATCCCTGCTCCAGCAGCAGCGAAAAATATCGGGCGTAGACGGCTCCGCGCTGCGACTGGAAATACGGCCCGTTCCCGCCATCCGCAAGCGGCCCCTCGTCCCAGCCCAGTCCCAGCCACCGAAGGTCCTCCTGGAGCGCTTGCGCATACCGCTCGTGGCCACGGACAGCATCGGTGTCCTCGATGCGCAGCAGAAACGTCCCCCCTCGGTTCCGGGCAAGCAGAAAATTGAACAGGGCGGTGCGAACATTCCCAAGGTGCAGAAGCCCCGTCGGGCTGGGTGCAAACCGGGTCTTGAAGGAGGCGCCGCTCATATTGGAAAGAATGGTAACCAAGCATTGCCTGGATTAAAATACATGCTCGCCAAGTATGGCGGACACCGTCCGGCGAACAGGCTGTCTGGCTGATCGGCTCAATCCTTCGAATTATATGCGAGTGCCAACCTTATTATGAAACGGGTACGTATGTTGACCAGCTACGGCGCAATCATTCTCGAGCTAGACGAGCAGAGGGCGCCCAAGACCGTGGAGAATTTTCTATCCTATGTGCGCGAAGGCTTTTTCGACGGAACCCTGTTCCACCGCATTATCGACAACTTTATGATCCAGGGCGGAGGGTTCAGCGCCGGCATGGTACAGAAAGCCACCAACGCGCCCATCGAGAACGAGGCCATGAACGGCCTTCGCAACGAGCGCGGCACCGTTGCCATGGCACGCACCAGCGATCCACATTCGGCCACGAGCCAGTTCTTCATAAACGTCGTCGACAACGACTTCCTGAACTACACGGCGCCCGCACCTGCGGGTTGGGGCTATTGCGTGTTCGGAAAGGTGACCGACGGGATGACCGTTGTCGACCGAATCAAGGGCGTCCCCACCGGCAGCCGTGGCGGCCACAAGAACGTCCCGCTCACCGAAGTGATCATCGAGAGCGTAACAGAGATCGAATAGCGCCCCGGCCTGCCCGGATCCCAGGTTCATGGCCACCCTGTTCATTTCTGATTTGCACCTAAGCGCTGAGAGGCCGGCAATCGCGGAACTGTTCCTGCGATTCCTGCGGGAACGCGCCGTCCACGCCGATGCGCTCTACATTCTTGGAGACCTGTTTGAGTACTGGATTGGCGACGATGCCGCCAAGCTCAGCGGCTACCTGCCCGTCATGGACGGCCTGCGGGCACTGGCAGGCACCGGGACGCCGGTATATCTGATGCACGGTAACCGCGATTTCCTGCTGGATGGAAGGTTTGAGCAGGCCACCGGGACGCGCCTGCTGCCGGACCCGTCGATCATCGACCTCTATGGCCAGGCGGTGCTGCTGATGCATGGAGACACCCTATGCACGGACGATGTCGAATACCAGACATTCCGGGCCACCGTGCGCAATCCCGCGTGGATCGGCCGGTTTGTCGCCAAGGGCCTGGCAGAACGCCAAGCCATCGTCCGCAGCCTGCGCGAAAGCAGCAAGGCCGCGACGGCGGCAAAGAAGCCCGAAATCATGGACGTCAACCAAGGTGCCGTCGAGGCGGCCATGACTACACACTGCGTTCGACGACTGATTCACGGGCATACCCACCGGCCGGGACTGCACGAGTTCCAGCTGGGCGGAGAAAAGGCATACCGCACCGTACTCGGAGACTGGTACGACCGAGGCAGCGTTCTGGTCTGCACCGAGAAGTCCTGCATCCTCGAACAGCTAGGCTGAAACCGGCCGTCGGCGAATCTGCCGGAAAAGGCAGTTCCTTTCCGGCCGGCGTCCCGATCCTCCTCAGGGGCGGTCGCTGCCGGATATCTGTGCGATGCTGTAGCGGCGGTAACCTGACGGGAGCGCGAACAGGCCGGGCGCCACGGTAACTCCGGAACGGTAGTTCAGCAGCTGCCGGGTCGCGCCCGTTTCATCGGTCTGTCTCACGGGAAACCCGTAGTCGAGATAGCGCGCCGGCCGGAACACGTAGCGGGACAGGTCACAAACCGAGCGCATCGAACGCGGGGTCTTGGCTTCGGTAGCGGCCTGCTCGCCAGCAAGGACCAGCTGGTATTCGCGCAATGCCGCTACGGCGTCCGGTAGCAGTCCAGCGGCCGAGTAGACGTCGAGACATCGCTTGCCATCCGCGAAGAACGTGTAGTGCACGATCCTTTTCCCGGCGATGCCTGGAAAACTGCCCTTGTCCCTCACGACGCGCTGCCGGAAGCCGGCGGGGCGCGGGAAGCGGATCTTCTCCGGCCTGATCACCAGGATCGTGCGGTCCGACCGGCTCACGCTGTATACGGTGTGCGTCACCCGGTTCAGCAGTATGAAGCCGCCGCTGTCCGCCCCGTTGTCCAGGCGCAGATACTGCGGCGTTATGAGCATGCGCGCTTCATACGGTGCGCTTCCTTCGTCCCGCTGAGAAAAAGTCAGCACGGTCGCAGTCTGGGCCGCGTGGGCTATATGCACGATTCCTGCGCCAAGCGCAGCAATAAGCGCGACTATATTGCACCGGACAGCACGTCTTGCTGTCATGGGTCCACCCTCATTTCCCCCGATCCCGATTTCAGGCCCAGCACGAGATCCGCCACGTTGGTCCCCGTCGGGCCGGTGTACAGCAGGTCTGAGCTGGCTTCCAAGAAACTGCCGGCATCCGCATTGCTGATCGCCACCTCCGGATCCAGCCCCGCCGCCCGTCCGCGCGCAATAGTGCCGCCATCCACCAGCGCGCCGGCATCCCGCCCCGGTCCGTCACTGCCGTCGGTACCGGCGGCAAGCAGCAGCGCATCGCTGTGTCGGCACAGAAGCCTCGCCGCCGCGAGGGCCAGACTCTGGTTGCGCCCTCCGCGGCCCGGGCGCGGAGGCAGCCGCACATTGGTCTCGCCGCCCCAGATGTGCATCACCGACTCCGGTGCGCCCAGGAGCGTGCGCGCAATCTGCCGCCCGTTCTCGACCGCGTCGCCCGCAATGAGAGGAACATGGATCTGGGCTCCGTAACCGAGACCGCGCGCCGCGGCCGCGGCCGCCTGCATCGCATCCTCGAGCGTGGCAATAACGTGGTATCTGATGTGCTCGAAGGCCGACGGTGCCGGATCGCCTGGTTCCACAGCGCCCTCGATCAACGCACGCAGTCCGGATGGCATAGGTACCGGAAGTGGCGCGGCCACACGTTCATCGCGGACCAGTAGCCCGGAGCCAATCGTGGCAATATCGTTTCCGGGAACATCGGATACCGCCAGACATAATACCGACCGCGGGGCCAGAAGCCCGGCAAGCCGCCCACTCTTGATCCGGGACAGGCGCTTGCGCACGGCATTCATGGCCCCGATCTCGAGTCCGGCCGCAAGCAGCCACTCGTTCACCGCACGGAGCTGGTCGAGCCCGATGCCGCGAACCGGGCACTCCACCAGCGCCGACGCTCCCCCCGAGAGCAGCACCAGTACGCTGGCATCGGGCGGCAGATTCCGGACAAACTCGAGCAGGCGGGTCCCGGCTTCGATGCTGTGCTCATCCGGCAGCGGGTGGCCGGCCTCCAGCACCGGCCACGGCAGATGCTCGGCATGGCCATACTTGGTCACCACCCACGCATCGCCTATCTGTACGCCCAACACCTCGCCTGCGGCCCGCGCCATGGGGCAGGCAGCCTTGCCCATGGCAATTACGTAGACAGTACCCGATAGGGGATGCGTGCGCAGGAACGCGCTGACACGGGTGGCGCCATTGACCGCCGCCAGCGCCGACCGGAATACGTCCAGCAACTGGTTTCGCGCGCTACGGATCCGGGGTAGGCTGGAAGCCACTGGATCAACCTGATCCCAGCGTGCCGAAAGGTGGTGAAACGCCGCCCCCGGGCCACTCTTCCCTTGAGGCAGGGGGGATTCCGAAACGGGGCTGGCGCTGTAGTGATGGCCCAATCGCCGGGCGCCGGGCAGTACCACGCACTGTGCCGCCAGCATCGCAGGGCAGCAGCGGGAACCGGCCCGCAAGCCTGGACCACACGCCGACAATCAGCAAAACTAACACGCCCATGCCCGGGCCGCAGACAGAGATCCCCAGGCGACAGGCCCCTAGTCGCTGCAGAAGCGCCGCAGCATGCTCGGCTGTGGTCGGCCGACCGGTCACCGGCTCCGGCATTATTTCAAGCCCAGCTCCAGGTCCCGCTTGAGGTCTTCCACATCCTCAAGTCCCACGGAAATGCGCACCAGCCCGTCGCCCACACCAGACTCAGCCCGCTCCTCGGGCGTCAGTCTTCCATGGGTGGTGGTGGCCGGGTGGGTGATCGTGGACTTAGTATCTCCGAGATTGGCGGTGATCGAAATGATGCGCAATGCGTCGATGAGCTTCCAGGCCGCCGCTTTGCCCCCTTTCAGCTCAAAGGAAATCAAGCCGCCGAAATCCGATTGTTGGCGCCGAGCCAGCGCATGCTGCGGATGGGATGGAAGGCCCGGAAAGTAGACGCGCGCAACGCCAGACTGCTCTGATAGCCAGCGCGCCAGCACCGCCGCATTCGCGCTGTGCGCCTTCATGCGCAGCCCCAGTGTCTCGAGACCCTTGAGAAATACCCAGGCATTGAACGGACTCATGCTCGGTCCGGCGGTGCGAATGAAGCCGAAAACGTCCTTGCCAACGCGTTCGCCATCTCCAACCACCGCCCCGCCAAGACAGCGGCCCTGCCCATCGATATATTTAGTGGCCGAATGAATCACGATATCGGCGCCGAGCAGCAAAGGGCGCTGCAGGGCCGGCGTACATAGGCAGTTGTCAACCACCAGGAGGCAGCCACGCTCATGTGCCAGCTGCGCCAGTACGGTAATATCCGCCAGCTCGAGCAGCGGATTGGATGGCGTCTCCAGGAAGAGCATCCGGGTGTTTTTCCGGATTGCCTGTTCCCAGCGGCCGATGTCAGCGAGCGGCACGAAACTGGTATCAACGCCAAAGCGTCCAAGATAGTTTCTCAGCAGAACCACGCTCGTTCCGAAGATGCTGCGCGAAGCCACAATGTGGTCGCCCGCCTTGAGCAGCGCCATGCAGGTCGCCAGAATCGCTGCCATGCCCGAGGCAGTGGCGACGCACGCTTCTCCTCCCTCAAGGGCTGCCAGCCGCTGCTGGAACGTGCGTACGGTCGGATTGGTAAAACGCGAATAGATGTTGCCGGGACTCTCACCGGAGAATCGGGCGGCCGCCTCCGCCGCGCTGGCAAACACGAAGCTCGATGTCGGAAAAATCGGCTCCGACTGTTCGGACTCATTGGTTTGCGTCTGGCCGAAACGCACGGCAAGCGTATCGAACTGCCACTGCTCGCGATCACTCTGGGGCATGTCCGCACCTCGTCTTCAAGTTCTGTCGGATCGGCGGTGGCATCAGGAAACGAGGGGAACGGAGAAACCGGCTTTCGCGATGCTGAAGCAGGTTGGTCTCGCTTTAGCGGTATTTTTACCGCGCCCGCAAGTCGGGTGAGGATGGCGCATTACTGCGCCATCCTCCCCTAAGAACCGGGCGTGCAAGTTTCCCTGCACCCGGCTCAAGTCTCCGATAGTCGCCGAAATTCCCATTATGGGAACCGGCTGCATTACGGTCAACGTTTGTCTTGATGATGAACCTGACGGTGACAGTTTGCATGTAGCATCACCAGGTTGGCGCTGGTCCTTTTGCCGCCATGGATCCGCCGGATCTTGTGATGGCAATGCCACCCAGTGTCCTTGGTGATCCTCTGACGGCATATCGGACAGCATCCGCCCTGATTGCGCCATAGCATCCGGAGCAATTTGCGCTCCCGCAACGAATCGGTCATTCGGAGACCAATAAGCGTCTCGAAGTACTGTTCCATTGCAGGATCGAACGGATTGGCATTCCCCTGAATCTTGCGGTGGCGCCGGATCGGTGTGTCGCTAGCTTTGACCAGCTGCACGCGTGCCGGGTCACCGTTTTTCAGGGTACTACCTGTTTCCGCCGCGAACACCCAATTCCGGAGTCCTATGGTCCGGAAGTACTTCTTCCTGACCCATGTGGACCCCTTCATTGGATGACGGCGTTTTGCCCACTGCCACAGTCGGCGCCATAACCACGAATCAATCGCACTGAATGTTTCCTTGGCAGAGATGGCCTTGTGATAGTTCGCCCAGCCACGGATGACTGGGTTGAGCAAACGTATCAGAACGACCTGTTTTGATGCCTTGTTGGCATTCAGGATTTCGCGGATCTTCTGCTTGAACGCTTGGACGTTCTTTTTGCACGGCTTGATGATCAGCTTGCCGTTGTATTTGCGTACATTCTGACCCAGAAAGTCAAACCCTTCGTTGATATGCGTGATCCGGGTTTTCTCTTGCGAGAGCTCCAGACCGCGGGTCGCCATGAATCTGGCCACCAGCGGTTTGACTTCATGTTCCAGCAGTTCGCGGGAACTACTGGTGATCACGAAGTCGTCCGCATATCGGACCATATGGACCTTGTTGCGATAGGCTGTCGGCGTACGCTTTCGGCCAAATGCGGCCTCCAGTTCTGCTTCAAGTCCATCCAGGGCCCTATTGGCCAGCGTCGGTGAAATGATGCCACCCTGAGGGGTGCCCGCCGCTGTTGCGAAGAGCCTGCGATTGTCGATGTAGCCGGCCTTCAACCATTTCCGGAGGATCGCCGTGTCCATGGGAATATGCGTGACCAACCAGTCATGACTGATGTTGTCGAAACAACCACGGATGTCTCCCTCGAGAATCCATTCTGCGCTTGAGTGCTGGCTGAGCGCCGTGAAGCACTGTTCGATTGCATCCGCAGTGCAGCGCTCAGGCCGGAACCCATAGGAGTGATTGTCTGCAAGGGATTCGGCGACAGGTTCCAGCGCCAGCAGGTATAGCGCCTGCATGGCCCGGTCCTTCATCGTCGGAATTCCGAGCGGACGTTTTGATCCGTTTTGCTTCGGGATGTATACCCTCCTCAAAGGATGCGGCTTGTAACCGCGTCGAATAAGGGACAGGACGGCTTTGGTCTTGGCTTCCGGGGTGGACCAGGTTTCGTGGTCCACACCCGGAGTTCTTCGACCAGCGTTTTCCGTCACACGTTTGACAGCCATTGCTTTGCCGGCAAACGTCCGAGTCAGGAACCGTTGCAGGGCTTTCACCCTGCGCCAGTCCCCTTCTTTTGCAGCCTTCGCGATACGCACTTGCAGCCCCCTCACGGTCCGGTGTGCCAAGGCCCAGTCGATGCTGTGCCAGGGAGGCAGCCGTTCCGCGGAGGACGCAGATGCGGTGTCTTGCATGCTCACTTGCTTTCCTCCTGTATGGAGAACCCTGACAGGAGGCGGAGTTTCCCCCGAAGGGGAGCGCCTCCCCATCGGGGTCAGTTGGTCTACATGTTCTCTCGCGATGAGAGGCCAAACGGAAGTCTGCACACTTTCGTGCGGGGTGATGTTGCAACCCCTATCCGGTCCATTACAGACCGGCATTCGCTTTTTCCGTTATCCTTTACCCGCATCCCAACAGCACGCCTTGCGGCGGGCCTGCCCGAGGTGGGCGGAAGTACGGGCTTACCGTGTTCCGCTTAAACAACACGAATGGTTTAGACCCTGCCTTTTCCCCGGTGGCTTTCATGTCAGCGTATCGCTACTCAGCAGAGCGACATCCGGCCACGTACCTTTTGGTCCAAGCCTGACAGCAACTTGGGCTTGCTTTTGATAACGGGGTTTAAACAGCAGTTCACGT
Organism: Pseudomonadota bacterium; assembly: GCA_021785795.1. The sequence continues at coordinate 1,717 of JAJYEK010000084.1, read as the reverse complement.
ATGTTGGTCGTGCCATCCAGCCTAGCACCGCATCCACCTGTTGCTGGCAGAATTCCTGCGAGTCCTCACGGAATCCACAGGGCGCCGGAGAGGCGCGGTTACATTGTCAGGGCGCTTCGCACAGAGCCGTTACCGGTTCTGCACTGCCCCTAGGCTATTGTCGGCTGAACGACAAGTTCCGCTTGGCAGAGAAATCCTGCTGGAACAATTGTTTAAGCAGCTTGTGCCGCTTTTAGGCGGGTGACGTGCGGCCGGGATAGGCCGTACATCAATTTCTGGAATATCGCAGGAAGACATCCTGTTGGATCCCAGCGACCAGATAAAATGCATCCGATCAATTATTTAGCTATTTCCACCAGATTTAGCGTACTGGCAGGGCTAGCTACCCCAAGCGACTCACGTCGCACGCTGAAGCTCAAATCGGCGCCGTTGCCCGGAAACCATATCCCAGCATGCCGGTTCCGTCAACCGGAATCGCCTGCCTGCGGGGCGCTGGCCTGAGCCAAACGGCGGCTCTCAAGGATAGGTATGCAGTTCCGGGGATGCAAGCACGGTTGGCACGTCCGCGGAACGCCTGGAGTCACAGCGCATGCGTTCCAGACGATCCAGGTAGTCCTGGCTTACATCGCCGGTGACGTACTCGCCACTGAAGCAGGAGGTGTCGAACTGGGTGATCTGCGAGTTCCCCTCGTGCGCGGCCGCGATAAGGTCTGCGAGATCCTGGAAAATCAGCCGGTCGGCACCGATAACCTCGGCGATCTGCGCATCATCTCGTCCGTTCGCCACAAGCTCATGCACTGACGGCATGTCGATTCCATATACGTTCGGATAACGCACCGGCGGCGCAGCCGAGGCGAAATACACCTTGTTGGCACCCGCCTCTCGCGCCATCTGTATGATCTGCTTCGACGTTGTTCCGCGCACAATAGAATCGTCCACCAGAAGGACATTCTTGCCGCGAAACTCTAGATCGATGGCGTTCAGCTTCTGCCGCACAGACTTCCTGCGCTGCGCCTGGGCAGGCATGATGAATGTGCGGCCGATGTAGCGGTTCTTGATGAATCCCTCCCGGTACTTGAGATCCATTGCATAGGCCATCTGAAGCGCTGCCGTGCGGCTGGTGTCGGGAATCGGGATCACGACGTCGATGTCGTGATCCGGCCACTCGCGCAGGATCTTGCGCGCCAGCTTTTCGCCCATGCGCAGACGTGTCCGATAAACCGAGATTCCATCCATGATCGAATCCGGACGTGCCATGTAGACATGCTCGAAGATGCACGGCACATGACGCGGGTTCTCGGCACATTGACGGGCATGAACGGCGCCGTCAAGATCAACAAAAAGGGCTTCACCGGGTTCTATATCGCGCACCAGTTGGTAGCCAAGCACGTCGAGCGCCACGCTTTCCGAAGCCACCAAGTGCTCCGGGCCCTGGTCAGTCTCGCGCTTCCCATACACGAGCGGCCTGATGCCGAACGGGTCACGGAACGCAAGGATACCGAAACCAACGATTAGCATGGTAACGGCGTAAGATCCGCGGCAGCGGCGATGAACTGCGGCGACTGCCCGAAAAATATGTTCGGGAGTGAGCTGCAGCTTGGCCTGCACCTCGAGTTCGTGCGCAAATACGTTGAGCAGGATCTCGGAGTCGGAACTGGTATTGATATGCCGCAGGTCCTCCCGGAACAGTTCGTCCTTGAGCTGCGCAGCATTCGTG
>JAJYEK010000083.1 GCA_021785795.1 Pseudomonadota bacterium | reverse complement strand
GGCAACCTCGTCAATCGTGAGGATCTCGTCCGGCTGGTCACTCATCCGCTTCCCCATGTCATCTGCGCTGAGCTTGGTTTACAGCCACATCTTGTCATAATATTCCAGGATTGTGCAGACCTTGGCAAACTTGGCATCAACAGATGCCCGACCGAGACGGAGGGGTGGTGGCGGCCAACTACGAGGCAATTTGCGAGGAAAACCGGGAGAGCTACGGCACCAAGGGCGCTCAAAAGTCCGGGAGGCTGGCCGCTCAGCTGTACGACGACCGCACGCACTTCATCTTCGAACTGCTGCAAAACGCCGAGGATGCCCTCGGTAGACGCAGCGACTGGCGCGGATCGCGCAAGGTCGCCTTCACTCTGAGCCCGACCTGCCTGACGCTCTCCCATTTCGGCAAGCCATTCGACGAGGCCGACGTCCGTAGCGTCTGCGAGATCCAGGAGAGCACCAAGAACGAGTCCTCCATCGGTCGTTTCGGCATCGGCTTCAAGTCCGTCTACACCGTCACCGATCTTCCGGAAATTCACTCTGGTGAGGAGGACTTCGCCATCGAGAATTACATCTTCCCGAAGCGGTTGGCGTATTCGGCGCGCGCGGCAGACGAGACGCAGATTATCCTGCCCCTGAAGCCGGAGGACGCGAGCGCAGCGCAGGAGATCGCGGCAGGATTCCGCCACTTGGGCCCAGGCGCACTGCTGTTCCTGCGCCACATTGACGAAATCAACTGGAGCGTCGAGGGCGGCGCGTCCGGGTTCTATCTGCGCAATACCCCCGAATCGCTTGGCCCCAATGTCCAACGCATCACGGTGATCGGCAAAGAGGATGATCGGCCGGAGGTAGATCAGAACTGGATGGTGTTCCACCGCGACGTGTTTGCTGCCGAGGGGCACAAGGTCGGACGGGTGGAAATCGCCTTCTCGCTGGTTGCAGTAAAGGATACCCCTGTTCGCTGGGCAGTGCAGCCGCTGGCCAAGTCGCCACTGGTGGTGTTCTTCCCGACGGTGGTTGAGAGCCACCTTGGCTTTCTCGTGCAGGGGCCTTACCGCACCACGCCAAGCCGCGACAACATTCCACCTGGCGAGCCGTGGAACCAGTATCTGGTCAAGGAAACATCCGGCCTGCTGGTGGAAGCGATGCGCTGGATGCGGGACAAGGCAATGCTGGATGTCGCGGCGCTGCGCTGCCTGCCGCTTGACCGCGAGAAATTCCCAAAGGAATCGCGGTTCGCGCCGATGTTTGATGCCGTCCGGCAGGCGTTTCAGGAAGAGGAGTTGCTTCCAACCTTCGACGGCAAGCATGTCACCGCCCATCAGGCAAAGCTGGCGCGCACGCAAGAGTTGCGCGAGCTGTTCAGCCCTGAACAGGTTGCGGCGCTATTCGGTTTGGATGTCGCCGCTTGGTTGTCTGGCGACATCACGCAGGACAAGGCACTCGAGATTCGCCAGTACGTGAGGCACGAGCTCAACATCGAAGAGATCAGGCCAGAGAAGTTAGTGTCAAGCCTGACCAAAGCATTTCTCGAGGCACAAGCTGACGAATGGGTGCTGCGGCTGTATGAGTTCCTGAGCGGGCAGGAGAAGGCTTTGCGCCGCCACCTCGACGCTGTTTCTCTCATCCGCCTCGATGACGGCACTCATGTAGTTGCCCGAGAGAACGGCAATGCCAGGGCGTTCCTGCCAAGCACCATCACCACCAACTTCCCGACGATGCGTCGGGCAGTGTGTGCAACGCCAGAGGCATGCGACTTCTTGAGGTCGCTGGGCATCACAGAGCCCGACCCGGTAGATGACGTAATCTGGAACGTTCTGCCGAAGTACCAAAAGGATGAAGTCGATGTGGACGACGATACCTACGCCTCCGACATCCAGCGCATCCGTGACGCGTTCAATATCGATTCGGCCACGCAGAAGCAGAAAGAGAAGCTAGGGTCTGTCCTGCGCAAAACCGCCTTCGTGAAGGTGGTGGACACCGGCGATGGCAAGGGCCACATGGCGAAGCCCGGCGACGTGTATATCGCCACCGAACGTCTACGACAGCTCTTTGAGGGCGTGGCCGATGTCTTCATCGTCGATGACAAATACGACTGTCTGCGCGGCGAGAGCATGCGCGAACTGCTGGAAGCGTGCGGTGCTGTACGGTATCCACGCCCAATCGAGGCTCCGAACGCACTGACACGGGATGAAAGGCTGGAACTGCGTCGGAAAACTGGCTACGAGGAAACCTCGGGCATCAATGACCGGATCGTCGACTGGCTGCTTCAAGGTTTCGACGACCTCATTGCGCTTTTGCCAAAACTCACGTCGGAGCAACGTGCAGAGCGCGCCCGGCTGATCTGGGAAAGTCTGGGCGACCTTGAAGAGCGTCGCGGACGCGGTATCTTCGATGGCTCCTATACTTGGTCGCACTACGGCGAACGCAAGACACCGCCTTTCCGGTCTGCCTTCTTGCGTCGTCTCGACAAAGCAGCTTGGGTACCCGACGCCAACGGCGAACTGGTGCCCCCGGGCCTCGTGGTGTTTGACACTCTCGATTGGAAGCCCAACCCCTTCCTACTGAGCAAGCTCACCTTCAAGCCACCAATCATCGATCAGCTGGCCAAAGCGGCAGGCTTCGATCCAGCGGTGTTCGATGTGCTACGCCAGTTCGGCATCACCAGCGCGGCTGACCTGACTTCCCGGCTGAGCATCACCAACCCCCCATCTGAACCAGAGCCATCGACAGCCCCCGAGCCGGTAGCCGACGAACTATCCCATAGCGATGTTTACGGTGGCGCGAAAGATCTGTACGGCGATGACATGCCGGATATCCCGCCCGGCACCTATGATCCGGACGGCGGTGATGGCGTGGGCACAGGTGCCGGAGGTGGTGGCCAAGGGCGCACTGGCATGGGGACTTCGCGCGGCGGTGGCCAGGGCAATGGGGGTGGTCACGGTGGCTCAGGCGGCCACGGCACCCCCGGAGACAAAGGCGGTGGCAACGGCGGCGGGCAGGGAAATAGGACACCCGGCCACGCAGGGGGGCGACCATTCATTTCCTATGTCGGCGCGCATCCGGATGACAATGGCCCAGACCCCGATGGCCTCGATCAAGCGGTGCGAATGCAGATCGAATGGCGCGCTATCGACCTGATCATTAGCCTTGAGCCGAAGTTGTGCCGCGCGCCGGACGGCAATCCGGGTTTTGACCTATACGAGGCCGACAGCAGTGGCAGGCAGATTCGATGGGTAGAAGTGAAGTCGATGACGGGCAGCTTGGAAGATCGCCCCGTAGGACTGTCACACACGCAATTCGACTGCGCGCGCGAAAAGGCCGATGCGTACTGGTTGTACGTGGTCGAGCGCGCAACCGATCCGGCACAAGCCCGCGTGCTCAGAATTCAGAACCCCGTCGGCCACGCCCGGACGTTCACGTTCGACCACGGCTGGAGCGAGCTAGCTCGAACTCACCCGCCCCGTTGATGTACCACTCGGCCAAATCATCGAATTCACGCCCTCAAAGCCAAGGCGTCACTATCTGGCTCGGAATACAGACGCGGGTTCGGTTCCGTGTTCCATCACCGAGCGCAGGGTGTAGAACTCGCCACCGCGTTTGCCTTCGGCGCCGGCGAACTGGCCGAGGAAGTACTCGTACACGCGCCCGAGGATGTCGCGGGATTTGTCGCCATCCTCGCCTAGCGCAATGCCGGAGATCAGGTCGATCAGCTCGCCCAGCATCACCTTGTTCAAGGCGGGACGGGCGTAGTCCTTGGGTAGCACGCCCTTGAGCGACTCGTTGTCCTTCTCGATGGCGCGCATCGCATCATCGATCAAGGTGCCGATGGTAGGCAGTTTGGCATTGGCCTGCAGATGCGACCAGCGCGCCTCCTTCGGCACCCAGAACACGTTGTCGGCGAGGTATTCGTCCTTGTCCTCGGCGGACGCATTTCCATGTTGGGCGTCTTCCGCCAGCAGCGCCTTGTGCTTGGCCTCGAAGGCATCCGAGATGTACTTCAGGAATACGAGCCCGAGCGCGACGTGCTTGTAGTCGGAGGGCTCCATGTTGCCGCGCAGCTTGTCGGCGGTCTTGAAGAGATCCGCCTCGAAGCCGAGGTTTCCCCCGTTGTTGCCGCTCTTGCTCGAATCGTTCCGCGCCATGCTCTTATCCTTGTGCAGCCGGTTGTCGCGCTGCCTGTTAACCTGAAGTCCCCCTCAATACACCCGCATCTTCATCACCACAACCCCCACGATCGTCATGTCCGGGGTCACTGGGAGAATGTGGTAACGCCGGTTTGCCGGCTTTAGGTATCGCTCATCGACCTCCACCAGCAATTGCTTAAAGGTCGGTTCTGAACCGGGCTTCCCGGTCACGATGACGTAATCCCGGCCCTTGGGGATCCGGTCGGGGTCCACGATGATGGTATCCCCTTCGAAAAAGGCGGGCTCCATGGAATCGCCGCAGACGTGGAGCGCGAACACCCGCGGGCCGAATGTGCCCACAATGGCGACTAAATCCACTATTTCGCTTGCGGGATGCGTCCTTCCGGTTTCCTGCCAATCCCTCAACTGGGCCCAGTTGAGGAGGGGGATTTGAGATTGGGGGTTGGGGACCGGCTGCACAGATTCTTCGGGTCGGTCCATCCACCCCTTTGGTCTTTTGAACGCTTTCTCGAGCCTCCGGGCCGATTCGCTCGATATGGACCGGAAACCCTTTATCCATTGCTGAACCTGGGTTGGGCTTATCTCCATATCGCGCGCGATCTGGGCTTGGCCACCGCGACCGCGCTGATGAATCTCTTCTGCCAATTTTCGGCGCCGCAGCTCCTCTACCGTTTCCATGGGGGGAACTGTAGCGAGCCGCTATAGATTGCGCGACAAGCCGCATGCTATTGCTTTTAATATAGCCGTGCGCTATATATTCAGGCCATGGACATATCTCGCTATGCAAAAGCAAATGGCGGTTTTCCAAAACTGGCTCGTGCTCTTGGCCGTAATGCCGAGTTTCTTCGCCAAATAGCCAAAGGGCGCCGCAGGCCTTCGCCTGAGACTGCGATCCAAATCGAAGCCGCAACAAACGGGGCCGTTACACGCGAAGAGCTGCGGCCTGACGTCTTCGGGGTCCCGCGTCCTGGGGTGACCCATGACTAACCATCGCTCCTCCCGAGGCAGGTACTTTCCCGCATGGACGCGGGGCTTTTTTGCAACCGCGCATTATCCCACTGGCCCTGGGAATGGGCCCAAAGGGCGGGGGAGAGGTCGGAGTCGAGGCTTTGGAAAAGTTTTGCGAGGCATTTTGCGGGGGGGGTTCGTTCGAGATGATGCAGGCAAAAAAGCTCCCATCGTCCGCCAATGTACGCGGGGAGCGGATCGGACGGATCGGACAAAAGGGAATAGGTGAATCCGTATGGCTTTTATCTTCCGGATTTGTTTTTGGGGTGATTGACAGGTAGTGGAGGCAACAGGGCGTATGGCGCAAAGGAAGACCCTCACGAGGCGGCAGCTGGCGGCGGATTTGCTGGAGATCGCAGAGACCCTCGAAGGGGCCGATGTGACAGCCGTATATATCGCGCGCCTCTGGCTACGGGACCTGGCAAAGACCTTGCCGGCGCCGCATGCGCTCGACGTCGTCGATGCCGAGGATCGGGGCTATCACGCCCGTCTCCGCCTGGAGAATCGATTCGGCGTCACGGAAAACCAGGCGGCCACGTAAAGCGAACAAGGGGGAGCAGATGGGGGAACAGATGTCGACAAACAACGTGTCGGGAACGGGGCAATCCAGCGCGGAGCGGCACCCCGATCCCCTGGTTCCCGCCGATGTGATTCTGCGGGATTTTCCGTTCTTTCCTCTGGATATCACAAGGCTGTTCAACAGCCGGTTTCATGCCATCGCCTCGGACGCCGAGTGGCGCGCGGGCATGACGCTGTGGCTCAAGTCCTACCATCAAGTACCGGCCGGATCCTTGCCAAATGACGACATTGAGCTCGCTCGTCTCGCAGAATTTGGAAAAAATTTGAAAAATTTTCTGAAAGTGAAGCCGGTAGCGCTTCACGGTTGGATCGAGTGCGCGGATGGTCGCCTGTACCATCGCACCGTTGCCGAAAAGGTCAACGAGGCGTGGACCAGAAAACAGCAACAACGGGATAACGGTCGCAAGGGCAACGCGAAGCGCTGGGGCGCGTGCCATGGGGTGGTCGAAAGTTCCGATAAATCAACACAATCCGTTGATATCGGACGTCCGGAACAGGACCCTGGCAACCCCCCGGAACTGGTCGCCGCGCGATCGGGTGGTGATCCCGCCGCGATCGCCACCAGATCGCGACCCGATAGCGACTCGATCGCTAGGCGATCGCCACCCGATCCCAAAGCGATCCCGACCCGATCGCCCGGGGATCGCGACCTGATCGCAAGTATAAGGGACAGTATAAGGGACAGGGACAGTGGAAAGGAAAAACCTAAACCCTTCTGCACGGAGCCGGCTGGCGCCGTCTCCATGCCGCCCGCCGACGTCTTCCTGACTCTCCCCCTCGTGGGCAACGGGGAACACCCCGTCACCACCGCCAACGTCGCGTTCTGGCGCGACACCTACCCCGCCGTGGACATCGAGCAGGCGTTCCGCTCCATGCGCGCCTGGCTCATCGCCAACCCGACACGCCGCAAAACACCGCGGGGCATCAGCCGGTTCGTCATGGCATGGCTCGAGCGCGAACAAAACCGCGGGGGGTCACGGGCCGCAAAGCCCACCGGCGGGACGACGGCGACGGAGCGGCATGAGCAACGGCGTGCGGAAGCCGTTCAGTGGGCCCGCGAGATGGTAGCCGCCAAAGGGGGCAAGAATGCTGGATCATGAAGCCGAAGAGTTCGCGGTCGTTCTGACCGACGTGTACGAGTTGTACGGCAAGGAATGCTCACGCGGTATCCGGGCGCTGTGGTGGGAGGCCCTGAAAAACTTCTCGATCGCCGAAGTGCGCGGCGCCCTGTCGGCGCATGTGACGAACCCGGACAGCGGGCAGTTCCTGCCCAAGCCCGCCGACATCCGCAGGAACCTCGAGGGGAGCAGCGAGACGCGCGCCCTGCAGGCGTGGACCAAGGTCGATCAGGCGGTTCGGCGAATCGGGCCGTGGGAGTCCGTGGCGTTCGACGACCCGATCATCCACGCGGTTCTTGCTGACATGGGCGGCTGGACTGGATTGGGTCAGGTCACCGAGGAGGAATGGCCCTTTCGCCGGAATGAGTTCGTGAGACGCTACCATGGCTACGTGGCACGTCCCCCCGCAGCATTTCCACGTGCGTTGAACGGGAATATCGCCGAGTACAACGGCCGTCTGGATGGGCCCGCGCCATTGCCCAGGCTGGTGGGGGACACACAGCAGGCCACGCAAACCTATCTCGCCGGTGCGGACACAACGCGCCACTACCCGCGCCTGGCGGCCGATGTGGTGAAGAAGGTCGCGGCGCGGCTGAATGCGCCGGCCACGAAACCACGGGCGATCCCGGAACAATCCGAGGAGGTCCGGTCATGACCGCGCACGACGCGGCCCTGCAGGCGATCCGGGACGCCCTGGACGGTAACCCCCACTGCGTGCCCGGGCTGCTGTTTCGCAACCGCGTGGTGGCCACCGCGCATGGCGTGATGTCGCATGAGGGCGATCAGGAGCTCCTGGCCCTGCTCGATGGCGGGATCAACTACGCGTTCTGGTACGGCCACGTCGTGCGCGGGACGCCGGCGCCCGAGGCGGCGGGCCGCGATCCGATCTGGGTGGCCCTGATCGTCTCCAGCCACTGGTTCGTGGACGCACCGACCGTCGATCTGCTGTTCCAGCGCTACGCCTACGCGATGCGTGACCGCTGCGATTACACGCCGGCCTGGGCCCAGGATCCGGAGGACGTCTTCGCGGTGCGCGCGACCTTCGCGGAGGCCTGCGCGGCGTTGGCCGAGATGATCCGGCGATTCGACCAGGATCTGCGCGACTCCCGACTGATCGTGGAGGGCCTCGAGAAGTGGGACGGCAAGTTCGGAAGCGAGCAGATAATCGACTCGATCATCGAACCCCCAGGCCATCTGGATTTGCGGAGCTTCGACGTCTATGGGCTCGATCTCAAGAAGGATTACAACGGCATGTTTCTTCCCGCACCACTATTCGAGTGGCATAAATGCGTCATGAAAGGAGAAGTGTGATGATGAAGAAAACGATGATTGCAATATTGAGTTTTGTTGCTGGTTGCGGTGTGTCTATGGCGGAAACAGCGCATGTTCAGTTACAGGTCGGTAATAACCATGTCGTAGTGGCCCTGTCGTCCGGCATGACTGCTCCCATTGCGATGACGGAACATCAGGGTGATTCCTGGAAAGGCTTCCAGGGAACGATTAAGGATGTCGGTAAGGCCGTTGCTTACCGCATCCAGATTCGCAATTCCTTCACCGGAAATCCGGAATGGGTGCATGGATTGCTGCCGCTCCGCAAAGGTGTTGCCACCATCACGGTGCGGCCCGGATTGATTCCGGCGGTAAAGGATTAAGCAGGCTTATGGACCGCCTTAATAAAAATCTGAATGTGGTCCGGTTTGCTGCTGTAAACCGGAGTCCATCGATTCATTGCAATAGACTGGCCCTCATTCAAGAGTGTCTTGCCTTTGTAAGCAAGGTTGACTTCGTATTCAATTTTTTTGTCGCATTTAGCGGTGTCTTTTATAACAAGATTCATCGAATACAGACCGCCATTGTTGATTTGGAGGCGAAATTTTCCTGCTGGCAAAAGTGGACTTTCTGTAACCGTTTCTGGCGACATATAAAATTTACCAGCTTGATCATATCCCTTAATGCCAATGGCAATGTGATCTTTTTCAAGAATGCGATGGCACTCGGTAGAGGCGAAGGCCGTGCCTGTAAGGGCAAGCGATACCAAGCCAAGCATCAGGATGTTGATGTTTTTCATGGGAGCTACTCCTTTCTCAAGTATCTGGACATGGAGCTCCAAAGATACAAGGGTCAGGTGTCTCCCGCCAATTTCGCATGGGAGTTTGCGGCATGCTCGCCTGCGTAACCGAGACATCCACGGCCTACCGCGTTCCTATCCGAGCCATCAGCCATCGAGCTGGTGATGGCTGCCGTCAGGGGTGTGGGAGGCCAGGCGTACCAATCGCCGTTCCTGGCGGCTCTCACGAGGGTTGATGCATGAACATCGCGCAGATACAGCAAGGGCTCGGTCCCGTGGCGCGGGCGATCATCGGCGGCAGCGTGGCCGCGGTCACGGCCCCTCTGGCCGGCAAGGGGCACTGGACCGTGGCGCTGGACACGCCCGGGGGCGTGTTGCCGATCCTCGTGCCGGCGGGGCACAAGATCTATGCGCGGGTCGCGGAGCGGGCGCACCGCGGGGATTTCTGGGTCGTGGAGGCGGATCTCGCGCTCGCCCGCGGCCGTCCGGAGATCCGCGTCCGCCACCTGCTCTCGTCCCGGGACACCTTTCTGCCGCGGATTACGCCGCCGAACGGGCAGCCGGTCGAGCAGTCGGTCATGCCGCCGTGTCCGCAGATCCCTGAGGCCGCGGAAGCCGGGCATGACTGGTCCCATGGACCGGCTCACGGTGCGGACTGCCCGGCCTGCCAGGCCGGCCAGATCGCACTTTCGTTTTAACCACACGGCGGACGCCGTGTCTTCACGAAACACACAGGAGAGACACAATGAGGGCAACATCCAATCACGGGGGACAGGGCCGCCCATGCGGACAACCAGTGGACGCCGAAGCCGAGGCCATCGTCGCGGAGGGCTGGTTTACGACCATCGAACTCTGCGGGGGGTTGCCCGAGCCGGAGCAGATCGAGGCATTGATCCAGGCGGGCAGGGGACTCCCACTGTCCCTGCAGGGCACCAGGGCGCGGGTCGACCTGGAGCTGCTGCATTCGTGGCTCATCGAGCATTTCGGCGAGGACTATGCGCGGCTCTCGCAGGCGGTGCGCGTGCAAGGCGCCGCTTCCTGAGGGCCGGCGTCGCCGCGGTGGCCGTAGCCTGCCTCTGCGGGGCCGCCGCGCAGGCCCATGCGGTCCACGCAGCACAGGCCGCCCAGCGACTGAAACACGAAGAGCGGGTGTTCCGGCGCTCGCTGCGGGACCTGCCGCCTCTCGCCCTGTCACGAAGCGAGATTCGCGAGGCCTTGCGCAAAAAGGCGGCCGTGGACAAGGTCCTGCGCTCGGGCGACACCAAGCTCTCCTACGGGTTCCTGCCCGTCGACACGTCGCCAGGCGCCCGCGCGCCGGTGCTCACTCTGTCGCCGGGAACGGCGCTCGCCATCACCTTTACGGATTCCACGGGTGCCCCCTGGGCGGTCACGAGCCGCACGATCGGGAACCCGAAGCTTTTTAGCGTCGCGCAGCCCAAGGGGCTGAACGACAACATGCTGGTGGTTTCCCCCCTGACGCCCGCCGGCAGCACCAACCTCATCGTGACGCTCGCCGGCCGCACGGCCCCCGTGGCGCTCGCCGTGCGGGTGCGTCCGGATGACCACGCGGATCTGCCAGCGGTGCTGGATGTGTCCGTGCCGGGCACGGGCCCGCTTGCGCGGATACCGACGATCGAGGCGGCGGGGCCCGCCACGATCTCGAGTGCGCAAATCGCGTTCCTGGAGGGGGTGCCGCCGGCGGGCGCGCGGACCCTGACCGCGCACCCCGTGGGGCCGGTGAGCGCCTGGCTCTACAAGGGCCGCGTCTATCTGCGCACGCGCGCAAGCCTCATCTTTCCGGCGTGGCGATCGGTCGTGCGGGGGTCCGGCCATCTGCGCGTGTACACCGTGGCGCCGGTCCCGCAGGTCCTGGTGGCCCGTCACGGGCACACGGTTTCCATTGCGTTGACGGGCGAGGATACCCATGGCTGATGACGACAGGAAAGGTATTCGCCAGTGGTCGCCGGTCTGGGTCGTGTCGATCGCTGTTGTCGTGGCGGTCGTGGGCCTGGGAGTGGCTGTCATCCTGCGCGACCACAGGCCGGCGACCCGTGATACGGGGGCGACGTCCGTGGCCGTCTCGGCCCATGCCGCGGGCGGTCGGAGCGGGCAGCCCGTGACACCCTCGTACAGGGCGGCGCGGCTGCGCGAGGAAGCGATCCGCGCGCGGGCGGCACGGGCCGAAGGCGGCACGTACATCCCGGCGCCCGTGCCGAAAGCGGCCGCCACCCTGCCGCTTGCTTTGTCGGCACCCCGCCCCAAGCGGATCCCGTCGGCCGTGCGCTCCGCTCTGGCGGAACCGGAACCACCCCTCACGATGGCGGGCAACGCGCCCGGGCAAGGGCTGGCAGCCTACGGCGCCGGCGGTGCCCCGGCCCAGTCATCGCTTGCCAAACGCGATCAGCGGGGGCTCGCCTGGCTGATGACGGCCGCGGCGATCGTGCCGGCCGCGACCACGGTCACCGTCCGCCATGTCCATAGGGCACCGGCGCCTTCGGCGTCCGGCCCGTCGCGGAGGGCCGGGTCCGCGCATCGCGCCAAGGGTGCCCGCACGCTTCCCTCCGGGCTACCCGCGGATCTCATGAGCGTTCTGCGCCCCGGGGCGATGCTCTATGCGGAAAACGACCTGCGGCTGGACTCGGATTCGCCGGGACCCGTGCGCGCCACCATCCTGGCGGGGCCGCTGAAAAACGCGATCGCGCTGGGCTCGATGGCGAAGAAGGGCAACTGGCTCATGCTGACATTCACCAGCATCACGACACGGGCCGGCACCACCTACCAGATCTCCGGCTACGGGGTGGATCCGTCGATTCCTGCGGCCGATGTGCGCAGTGCGGTCGATCGCCACCTGCTGTCGCGCTGGGGCGGGCTGCTCGCCGCGAGTTTCCTCTCCGGCTATGGACAGGCGATCGCGCAGAGCGGTTCGACCATCGAGAGCAGTCTGGGGACGACGGTGACGGCGATGCCGACCCTGTCGCCCCTGCAGGAGCTCGAGGTGGCCGCGGGGACCGTGGGCACGCAGCTCTCGAGCATCGCGCAACAGAACTTCAACCGGCCGAACACGGTGACGCTGGACCCCGGCGTGCCTCTGGCCATCCTGATCATCAAGAGGTGAGCGCTATGGGTGATGACGACTACGATGTGATCGAGGAAACCCCCGTGGAGGGGGAAGACGAAGCGGGTCGGGATCCGGATGCCGCGGATGAGTACGAGGAGGTGTACGAGGACGCCGGTACGGAAGGGGAGGGCGAGGGCAGCGAGGAAGAGGCTGTGCGCCGCCCGCAAAAGACGCGCCGCGCCCCCCGTGCCCCGGCGAAGGCGGCCACACCGGTCTGGGTGTGGGTCTTGGCAGGCGGCGGCGCCCTGGTGGCCGTGGCGGCCGTCCTGGCCGTCCTGCATGCCCGGGAGACGGGTGGTCCTGTCATGACCCCCAGGCCCCCCGTGCAATCCGCGCCCGCGCCCACGCCCACCCGGGCGCAAGGAGGGGCGGGCGAGCCCGTGTCCCCGATCACGTTCGTGACGGCGGGGGCGCCCGCATCTGCGGAAGGGACACCGCTTCCGGCCTCCTTGCCATCCGCCCCCGGTACCGCCACGGCGGCGCCGGCGCCCGCCGCGCCGACAGGCACTCCCATCGCGGGGACGGCAGGCGGCAGCGCGCAGTCGCCAAGCGGCAGTCTCACTTCACCATCCGCGGCGGTATCGGGTTCGAGCGCCAATCCCGCGCAGACCGCGGCGACGGCAAACGGCAGTTCCTTTCCAGGCCAGGGCGCTCCAGCTCCTGCCTGGGGAGGCGTCCAGGGTTTGCCGGTGAATGTGTCGGCCGGCACGGCGCCGGCGCCGCCCGCGGCCGCGACGGGTTCCGGGGCGGCCACCCTGGAGGCGACACTTCGGGCGAACCTCGCGTCGCAACGGACGATGCTGAAATCCATCCTGTCGCAGCTCAAGGCCCTGCGCACGAGCCTGCATCATCACGTCAGCACCCATCGGGCCGCCCCGGCCGGGCTGGTCCTGCGGCTGCGCGAGCAGCGCGACACGGCATGGCGCCAGATCCGTGCGTTGAGTGAGGATCGCGACGCCTTGCGCCTGCAGGTGGCGCGCCTGAAGGAGCGGCTGCGGCTCGCGAGTACCGACCGGCGGATCTTTCAGGGGTGGCGTCTGATCGGTGTGTCGAATTCCGCCGCCATCCTGCGCAACGGCCGGGGCTCGCTGCGGGTCCTGACGCCGGGACACACCTTCGGGGGCGTGAAGATCCTCGCCATCGATGCGGTGAACCTGTCGGTCCGGACGAGCGCGGGACGGATCCCCCTGCCGGCCATCGCGCTCCCATGACGGGCGGATTGTCGTCCAGCCTGGCAGGGCCGCTGTCGGGGTTCCATGCGTCGACGGTGACATCGCAGCTTGCGATGTGGTGGCAGCCCATCATCCTGATCTCGGAGCTCATCGGGTTCGGGATGCTGGTATTCGCCCTCATCGCCCTGATCCGCCACCAGGGGCGCGGCCAGCAGGGAGGACTCGGCGCCATCGCGATGTCCGCACTCGTCGGCATCCTGCTCCTGTCCCTGCACGCCACGATCGGCAGCATGTCGGCCACGTTCTTCGGGAGCGGCGTCACGAATCCGCTGGCCTATGCGACCCCGCAGGGGGTCTCGACGCTGTCGTCCCTCGACATCATGGGGCTGACCATCGTGCGGCTCGTGGGTCTCATCGGTTTCGTAAACGGCCTGATTTATCTGAAGCGCGCCGGGCAGGAGCCGTCGCTCCTGGGGCATTCCCTGACCCGTATCACGGGTGGACTGCTCGCCATGCACATCGTGACAGTCATCCACATGGCGAGCAGCTTGGTGTGACCCGGCGCTTAGTTATGCTTCATCTCCTGCGCCCCAACATGCAGCAGACCGCGTTTTTGCGTTTCCACTCAAGCACCTTGCCTTGTTGTTCTGCGGTGAGATGTCCGAGCGCCTTCGCCAACAGGTCGAATACCTGCTGCTTGTCGCTGTCGCGTGGCATCCAGTCGTCCAGTACGACGAAATCCGGGGATTCCCCTCTCAGCACCGCTGCAAGGATGAGATCGACTGTAGCCCTTGCATGGTTCGCCGCGTAGGCGACAGCGCTCTCATGGGGGATACCCAGTTCGTCGAGGACTGCCGTGCAGTCATAGACCCCGGTATCGCCAAGGATCGAGGTCGTATCGGTTGGGCAGCCAGCGCCAGAGATGAACGAGCGTGAACGCTTCTCCCTCGACCGGAAGAAGGTCTGTTCCATGTGCCAGTCGCCGGTTCCCGTGGGCGACGGCAGGTTGAGCGCAGCCATACCGCCCAGGTAGCGCAGTCTCGAGGTAGCAGGAATTGTGATCGGGGTAGACATGATCCACTCCAACAACATTATTACGCAAGAACCTTACGTGTTGCGAAATACGCCAGCGCCTGGTCGAAATTGGCGCGGAACATGTTATGCTCGAAATGCTTGATCGTCGCTTCGTCCTTGTCACGTCGGACGTTGCGCAGATATTCGGCCGCGTCAAAGTCGTGAAACGGATCAAACAGAGCGGCATGCATCCAGGTGTCGTCCGAGAAGAGACACCATCGTTGGACCGTCGATCACGTTGGCGCGCCTGAGGGCAACGAGCATATCTTCCGTCTCATCGGTGCACACATCGTCACCGGCCAACCGCGTGATCGCTTCCGCCAGGGCGTCGCTACCGGTCTTTTCGTAGACAATCCCATGCTGCTCAAGCGCTGCGACGTATCGCCTGACATCGTTTTTATCGAGGATACTGGCCGGAAGCATTGTGCCTCCACGATTACCTAACACCTTGAAATTATAGCATCTATTCTTACTGCCGGCCACTGTAAGTCTCTTCGGCGAGCAGCCTGGTGTAATCCTGCACGCTTCAGGCCACCCGCACATGGATGTGTTTGCCAAGCGCGTTCGCGGCTGCTTCGATCTGGTCAAGTCTCGATGCGTGATGGAGATCGAACAGGCGATCCACCTGCGGCATATGCCATCCCAGGCGCCGGGCGAGTTCCGCTTTTTTGATTCCTT
>JAJYEK010000082.1 GCA_021785795.1 Pseudomonadota bacterium | reverse complement strand
AGTTCAATTCCAGGGCCTTGGCGAGCTTGATGTCCTCGCCTTCGGATTGGCGGCGGAACAGGTCCTCCCAATACTCGAGATCCAGTCGCGCATCGCCAAGTCGCTGCAGGCGCTTGAGCTTGTGTTCGACCATGGCGGAGTAGCACATGGAAATACGGTACTCCCGGTGGAGGGTTGAGGCCAAGGGCGTTAGGGATTGAAGGCGGCCCGCCGCCAGCGCCGCGCACTCGCGTCTGCGCATCGAGCCTCGTGCGCAGTCTCTAAATAACGTCCTTATCACGCGACTTCCTTGGGGCAAAGCTGGCTTGGATAAATCCAATCACCACAACCACCCTCCCCGGCTGTCTTTGGCTTTGATTGCGGTGGTGGTGGTTTGGATTGATTGGTGTGTTCTGTGGTGGTTAGGGTGACACGGGAACCACCAGGTGGTGACACCGGTGTCACCACCTGGTGACAGGCTGCCGGGAGGGGTGGTGACACTGTGTCACCAGGGGGTCCATCCGGAGTCGGTAACCATTGCTGGTGGAACCGTCTTTTCGATAGCGCGGCTCGACCCGCAAAAGACCGTCGGCTTT
The DNA here is from genome assembly GCA_021785795.1 of Pseudomonadota bacterium. The sequence goes on along the minus strand of JAJYEK010000082.1, from coordinate 14,498 downwards.
GAGCTGATTGAGGATTCGCTGGACACTACGGTCGTCAAGGGAAGTCTTCCTGGCCAAAGTGGGCACACTCGGCCAGCAGTAGCCGTCATCGTCACAGCGTCCGCCAGGGCCATGAGCACGAATTTGACGTTGGGCTTGAGCCGTAAGCCCCAAGCCCAGTTCATGGCGGCGATGCTCAAGGCTGGCTATCGTCCTGGGTGACTGTGCGCGGCCGGCCAGGCCTATGACCGCGATGACTAAAAAAAGTACTGCGTCCTTGCGTGGTGCTTCCTGAAGGGGAGCAATGACCTGTGCCACCCACTTATCGAACTCGGTTACCGGGAACAACCGTCGCCGACCGATCCGGATCGAAGGCGGCATGTCCTGGCCCAGCATCAACCCGTTGCGCGCCGTGCCCGGAGTACTATGCAATTCGGCGGCGATGTCTTCGAGGGTATAACACTTCATCGGGGCATCCTTGCCTGGTGTCGTTATGGCGATCACGAGTGGCTAAACAAGCTCACTGGAATGTTTGCTCGCGCCCTGTTGACAGGATAAGCACACTCGGGTATCATGTCAAGCATGACTGAGCCATTTTCTTATCACGAGCGCGTCGGTGCGGTGCGTGCGCACTTCGCCCTCTCCCAGACCGCTATCGCGGAGCGTCTGGGCCTGTCGCTGCGCGGCTACCAGAACTACGAGCGCGGCGAACGGGAGATCACGGTGGTGCTGGTGCACGCACTCTACGAGCAATTCCGAGTGGATCCGGTCTGGCTCCTGACCGGGGAGGGAACCATGATGCTGGCGGAGGATCACCGCAAGCGCCTGGATCAGCCATTGCTCGATCGGGTGGTCGAGGCGGTGGAGAAGTTCGAAGCCGGGCTCAAAAAACCGCTGTCGGTCGAACACAAATCCCGACTGATCGGCCTGCTCTATGAGAAATCCCAGCTCCTCAGTGAGGTGGCCGGGGAGACACTGAGTAAAGCGAAGCTGCGAACCCTGTTGAAACTCGTTGCCTGACCAGGAGAGCACGGATGAACCGCACACCATGGACGGTGGAAGAAGAACTGGCACGTCTGAAAGAAGAAATCCAGGAAAAACAGGGTGAAGCACCGCCCGAGCGGGGTACTCCGAGGCAGGACGGCCCCCAGCAGCAGATCCAGGGACATCATAACGTCCAGGTGGCCGGCGACCTTACCGTTCACGCACGCAAAGAAGTAAACCCCAACCACCCCGATACCCTCCGCTGCCCCCAGTGTCAGGAGCTGACCTACAAATTCTCCGATCGATGTACCGAGTGCCACTTCAATCTGCGTGATGACCGCATCGAGCGGGCGAGGACTGAGAAAACCCGTCGACTGACACACCTGATCCTGCTCTGCGGTATTCCGGGACTGCTCATGGTCTTCGCGGGGACGACGTTCTTTGCCGGTCATGGCGTGCGGTATTTTCTCGGTGTCGGGGGCGGTCTGTTAGCAGCAGCCGTGCTGGCGGCGCTGCGCCTGGCGCAGATTTGATTTCTTCGGCATGAGGTCATCGGTGCCTGATCGACGACCAGACACCGACTCTTCACCAAGCCGGCGACGTTCTCAAGCCGTCGGTCGAGATCCTTCCCACTAACAAAGAACGGACACCCCAGGCCGGGGTGTCCTGTACCAAGCACGGAGGAAACACCATGCAGGCATTCGGTATCGAAGAGTGGTGCAGCCGGCTGCAGATTTGCCGCCGCCAGGCGGAATTGATGATTGCGCGCGGAGAGTTGCCGGCACCGATCCGCATCGGTCGGTTGCGGCGCTGGACCGGTGAGCAGATCGATGCGTGGCTCGTGCAGCAAGCGGAAGCGGCAGCGCACGGCCCCGTCGTGTCCGGACCGGGTCGTCCGCGGAGCGGTACACCATGAGACGGCGCTTCGTCTATCCGGACGCCCTGCCGGGCGGCTGGGACCGGATCGAGGCGATCGCGGCTCTGTCGGACACCGAGGAGACCGAGCCCTGCCCGCGGCCCGAATTGCCGCGCGGCGTGCCGGGCCGGATCGGGCAGCTTATCGATGCCGCCCGTGGGGGTGCCTCCATCGCGGATATCGCTGAGCGCATCGGGGTGACACCCCGTCGCGTGCGGCAGATGATCGATGACCCGGCCGCGATCCGACACGCGGCGGCGAGGGCGGCGGTCCAGGGGGATCTGTTCGAGGGGTACGGCCGGTTGACGTCCCGCACGCAGGCGGCAGGTGGGGAACGGGAGGGACGATGACCGGGATCATTCGCGCACCGCGCCCAGAAAACCATTACACCTCCCTCCGCAATGAGGTGGCGCGGGATGGCCGGGTGTCCTATCGGGCCCGGGGGGTGCTGGTGCGGCTGCTGTCCAATGCCGACGGATTCCCGATGACCGCCGCCGACCTCGCCCGGGAGGGACAGGAGGGACGGGGCGCCATCCTGACGGCACTGCGGGAGCTGCGGGAAGCGGGATACATCCGGACCATCAAAACACAGGATCAATACGGTCGCTGGTCGACCCAGACGTTCGTCTACGACACCCCCCAGCCGACCGGAGTCCAAAAACCGGACTCCGGTTTTCCGGATGCCGGTTCGCCGGATGCCGGTTTCTTCGACGCTATAGAGAATAAACAGATAGAACAAACAAGAGAAAAAGAGAGAGCAACCACCCGTTCTGCTGAGGCCTCCGGGGTGGAAAGGAAGCCATTGAACCCCGCGGGGGAGGACGCGGGCGCCTCCGCTCCCCTGCCTGAACACTGGACCCTGCCCCGGGATTGGGAAGACTGGGCGAACCAAGCACGCCCGGACCTGGCGGGCGATCTCCAGCGCATTGCGGACAGGTTCAAAGCCTACGGGACGGCCCGCCGGCCTCGCCGATCGTGGGAGGCGGAGTGGCGGGCGTGGATCGCCCGCGAGCGGACGGCTTCTCCACCATCCCGACACGGAGGGACCCACCATGCGGCACATCGGTCAACATATCCACCCAGGCCCAGTCTTGCAGAAAGAGCGAGCGCCGCACGACGCGAGTTCGAGCGCCGGGAGCGCCAGCAGTCTCACTGCGCGAAGGATCGTGAACCTCTGGGAACGGATGACCCACCTCTACGGACATAAGTTTTCCGCGGCCTTCGGAGAAAGTGCTGCGAACCCGGACGGATCGCTGACGGATGTCGCGCACACCTGGGCAGGCGGGTTGTGCGGAATCACGGGAGCGCAATTGGCTGCGGGTCTTCGACAATGCATCCTATCCGGCGCTGAGTGGCCCCCCAGCCTGCCTGAGTTTCGCGCGATGTGCTTGCCCAAGCGCGTGCCGCTCTGTCACCAAGAAGCCCGCACGCGCCCAGCGCTTGCCTATATCGCCCTGCCCCGGCCGGCGTTGACACCGGAGCAGCGGAAGGAATACCTGGAAAAAATGCGTGCTGCGCTGAAATCGCCCACCCGCAAAGATGAGGGATGAAAAAAGGGCTGTCCGGATTGGGGTGTGTTTCCCTCTTCATTTGACAACGTGGCCGGATACCGGGTTTCCGTATCAACGTTTTGGATGAAATGGGGGTCAATGGTCGTTCAGGCCGGGAACCCATTCATCGTGGTGATCACTACGGGTACCGATGGCGGGATGTCGGCCATCGCTGCAGGTGGCGTTAATGACCGATTTCGCCAAACGCGAAGCATGCCACATTGCGGACATTGGCACACGCACCGGTTAGCCAATGGAGGGATTTCAGGGAATAAGCCGAATGCATACAATTGGCCATGGAAGTAAACGGTAGACCCACGATGCCCCGGAAGAGATGTTAGCGATCTTCGGGAGTGTCGAGTCGCGGAGATCCGGGGGCCACGTAATTACGCATTGAGCGGAGGAGGATAGTCTTGAACGCTAAAGAGCGCGCGGAACGCTGGCTTAAGGTTTCAATCGGGATTGGGCGTTTCGAGCAGCACATGATGCCGTTGGTCCAGCAGCTCGGGCGTCTCGACGTTCGCCTAATCCAAGCCGATGAAACCTGGCCTGACCGATTTCTGGACGGAAACCTTACTGCTGAAGACAGCACAGTTCTTCATGAGCACATAACTCTGTCTTACCTTTGGGTCTTAGGGGCGTACGAATTTGTCCGCACACTGTGTGATCGCGTTAGTACTGACACAGAAAAGACGCCGGAGGAGATCCGAAATCGCCTTCTGCAGACAAAGCGCCACTTTACGCGGGTTCGCGTGCCGCTGGCAAAAATGGAGCCAGCATCACTGTTCGCAGACGAAGACGGGCCAGTTGCATATCCCGGCTTGAAACGAGGGCTTGGCGTAGCCTGGCAGCTGAATCAATGCACCATAATTAGTCGTCGGGAACTTTCCGACGACCTTCTTGGAGCCCTGGAGCTTCGTCGTGCAGCGTTCTTGACGCATCAGGCAGCGCAATGGCAACAGGAATGCGTGCGGGAGCCATAATCGTTCTCGGATTACCGTTAGTCTAAGATAATGGCATCCGGAGAAATCATCTACGCAATTCCAGTCGGCTTTTGGGACCGCTACCCTTCTGCGCGCAGGGTCACTCTAGACATCTCTGAAGACCAGCCTTCGGTTCAAAGAGATTGAGTATATCGCCAGAGCGATCCAAACTGAGGGGGCCGTTCGCAAAGCAGCATGTCTCGAAAATGCAGCGGAGAGTGTGCTCTAGATCTGTCACCGAAACGATTCACACAAATTCTTGAACAAGTTTAGTCTCGCTTTCCGCAACCACTGCAAGAGCCGCGACCAGCAGCACAGCCGTGTTTAACAGGGCCGTTAAACGCCGAACAGCGACACGTCGGGTATCGATCCATCGATCAAGGACCAAGGTGTCACAACCTGAATTCTCGGGTCGAGATCGGCATATTGTTTGCGCCATTGTGTGAAGTCTTCTAACGCATGACCGTGACCCAAGTTCATTAGGACTGCATCAAAGCAGCCACCTATTGTGTCAGCGATGGTATGGGGATTCTCCAATGCTGAAAACGATACCTCGACGGTTGATGGACTGTCGGCACAAACCAGCAAAATAGTTTCGAGGTCGTGCTCCACATCCTGCCAGAATCGACGAAGATCAAATGGTCTGCCCTCTCTGAAAAACCAATTGGCGTGCCAAATATAGCCGGCAACGCCACTAACGGTATGCATTCCGGCAGGCGACTGCGCCCAAGGACGACGGGACCATCGGAGTTTAAATTTCGTCTTGTACTGCCGTTCCGCGTGTTGAATCAGATGGGCATCTTCATGATTGCAACGTGTCCATCCGTCCACCACTACATCCGTCCAGCGCTCATCGGCAACTTCCTGACAATTGAATGCAGATGCGGCGATCAAAGCGCCACCCTCCAAGTCGCGGAGGGTTTGCTCCAGACGAACAAGATCGTCTGTGTGCGGTCTCCGGCAATGGCTGATACGATTGCGGATGGCAAGCAGCTCTTCCACGCGACCGGTCCATACGTTTTTTGGAAGCAATGAGCATTCGAACAGGTTCCAGTGATCTTGAATGATGCCGAAGAGCGCCGATACGTCCGCATAGGCTAACCGATTTGCCGCGTCAGGGGTCGCCATATATCGGAATCCTTGCTCACGTTGTTGGCGCGACTCCGTCGGTTTCGGCAAAGCGTCTGCCCACGCGCCTCCAAGCGCGGCCTTCAGCTCAACGTAAACTAGTGACCGCAGCCACGTTTCGAGCTGCCACCAACGGTTATATAAGGCCGAGGCCATTGGCGGCATGCCGTACTCCCATCCGGCCTCGATGGCATGCTTTATATTTTCCGGTAATTCTGCCCATTCGCTGTCAGTCACCTGCGGAAAAACCTCTCGCGAGTAGTACTAGTCTTCTTCCGCAAACACGCTGTACTGTACGCAAAATGCTTGCCCCTCTTTACCACCATTTTGGCCTCTGGCTAAAAAACTGCTTTATATTGTCATATTCCCAGTAAGTTGCATCCCGCAGCAATTGACGCCAGCGTTCCCGTGTCTCGGCCGCCGGATCAATGATGCAAAACTTCAGGTTTTTCTTCGATCCTAGGGATAAGGAGAACAGATGTTGCGCTTTGATATCGGTCGGAGGTAGTGAATAGCCCCATACTATTATCCTGGTTGCGGTACTTAGTGCCTGATATGCAGTCTTCCAAAGGCGCAACCAGGGTTCTATTTCGATTCGTTTGTCCCAGAAGGGAAGAAAAATAGGAAATTCTGTTCCTTCTCCAGAACCGGCGCGGTAGCCTGGTCCGTCATCGAAATCTTGCCATGACTTTGTTCTAACATTAAGACGATGCTGCCCGTCAATTTGCCAGTTTGAGCTGCCGTGCAATTTGATGAGACGCGGTCCGTCCGGATCTTTGCTGGTGCCATTGAGTGCATAAAACCACGGACCAAGATTTTTGCCATCTCGCTCCAAGCGTTCTCTGACTGCCCTCTCCACAACCAAGTCATAGTTGAACGTGATTATCGTGTCCTGAGGAGTAAGCTTAGAAAGCAGCTCCTTGTGGTTATTGCAGATCTTTCTACCATGTGCTGCCCGCAAGAGTGTTTCCGCGCTTACGGCAAAATTTCCGACGACCGTATCATCGGAATCAATTGTTGGAGCGTGATCAAGCTTTTCAGCTAGAAGGGCACGCAGATGGAGTGTATAGAAGGCTTTTTCCATCGATCGCCAGTAATCGTTCGGTAACGCACGTATCTTGTCTAAGACCCAGCGGATTTCCGTGCTGTGTTTATCGCTCCCGTGGTCCGCGTTCCAGCGTTGCAATAGATCAAAAAAATCATGATCAAGAAATGACGGATATCCCTGCTTTGAACCATAACTGACGCTGCGACTTGCGCCAGCGCCAAGTACAATGACAAGTGGACCAGAGTTAACCGGTTTAGCTGTCGTGCGCAGCCTTGCCTTTTTTATTTTGGATGACTTAGTCACCGGATTCTCCCTCCAAGAAAATATTCTTGCATCAAAACCTGACCCAACATAATGAGTGAGATCATTTGACGTACCCAACGACTTAGAACAATGTCAGATGGTCAGTGTTTTGTGCAAATCTTGGGTCAATGAGGGGCGCAAATCAACACAAAGCGCGGTGATCGGACATTCATCGCCGCTTTGGGCCGCGCCCGAGTAGAAATGAAAGAACCGACGCCAAGCTACTGCCGTTGGACTGTATGCCTCGGACCATAATGTTGCGCATTCCGCAAAGTTGCGATTCTGGCCCCTTGGAAAAGCGGTCATTTAATACGTGACGTGGCTAGGTCTGTCTATTGGCCATTCTATGCGGTCGACCTGCGCGATCTATGCATGAGGTGTTCCTCTAGTCCGGGGTTGCGCCACAGACCTCAATCGTCCGCAGCACCGGGCCGGCGACACCCTTGATGACGATCTGGACATGCCCACACTCCCCGGCGCCGGTGCGCACGGTGTGCCATCCCCAGGGCAGGACTTTGCCATCGAGATACTGCGCTTCGATACTGATGCCTGCACCGAGCAGCAGGGCGAACGCCAGAGACCCCGCGACCACGGACCACGATCGCGCCATCTTCCCCGCCAGGCCCGCCCGGATCTGATCCCGGGCGGCTTGGGCCGCCGCGGTCTGCATTTCTTGGATTAGTTCCTCACGGCGCGCGCTCGCAGCGGTGCCGAGGTTTTCGGTGGCCTGGGCGATGGCCATCGCCGCCTGCTTCGCCGCCCTGTCGATGCTCGCTGTGCCGGTGGCGACGATGAGCTCGGTGATCCCCTTTCCCGCGTGCTCGACGACGCCCTGAAGCTCCGCTGCAGCGTTTGTGGACCCTCGGTAGATCGCATCCGGCAGTCCGGCGAGTTCTTTTCTGGTTGCAGCCGCCGCCTCGCCCGCCGCGGCCGCGGCGGCCCAGGCATTGATGAAGGCCTTGACGAGCAGCCAGGCCGTGTCGTGATCCGCCCGGATCCCCATGGCGGCGGCGTTCTCGATCAACATCTCCCGCCATTCCGGCGGGAGGCCCCGAAGGGCCTCCTGCTTAGGGGTGGTCTGATCTGGCGTTTCTTTATCCATGGTTTTCTGACTCCTGGTGGGGTGCCGGGTAGAGGGTGGCGACGCACTGATGCGCGGCGGGGAGCCACTGACGTCCGAAGAAGAGCCGTTCTCCGAAGGTGAGCGCCGAGTCGGGCTTCGCCAGCGCCGAGAACGTCCCTGGCAGACTCAGCACCTTGTCGACCAGGGATTCCGGACGCAGTGCCGGCATCGCGGCTTCCAGTCCGCCGGCGGACAGGAATGCGGCGCGTGCGCCATTGCGCACGAAGTCAAACCGCTCGCTTTCCGGTTGCAGGAAGAGCGGATAGACGATGCACCGCCGCTCGGGGGCGACCGCCCCCAGGAGTCCCTCGCGCAGCGACCGGATCGCCGACTCGCTGGAGGTCCGCTGGTGTCCCAGAGAGTAGTAGACGTAGCTGTCGTGGCCCAGGGACTGCCCCGCTTCGATGAGGAGCCCCGCCAGGGTGTCCAGCGTGTCGCCGGCCGCGGCGGGCAGGTTCACCACGATCTCGGCCTCCGGACTAAGTCCCTCCAGGGCTTCGGCGAACTTGATCACCGCCGCCTCGGCGGCACCGGCGCGGTTGAGGTTGACGGCCCGAAGCGCAATACCCGGGACCTCCTTGAACCGTTGCGCGATGTCCGGTTGGCCCAGGTCTCCTTCGATGATTGCCACCGGACTTCCGATGGCAATCAGGTAATCGGCCAGCACCGCGCTCGTCAGACTCTTGCCGGTGCCGCCCTTGCAGCCACTGCTGTAGAAAATAGACATGGTTCACTCTCCATAGGGTTGAGGGGGTTAGTCGATGACTTTCACGCCGCTCGCCGCCAGAGCGGCCGCGTTCTGTTCCGGGGTCTTCGGTGCCGCCCCGGGCGGCGGGCGTTGGAGCCGCTCGCGGGTCGCCTCCGCCGCCGACGGTCGGGGTGCGGGGACACCCCGGGCCGGGGGCGCGGTGCGTTGTCCCGACGCGATGCGCTGGGCGACCCGCCGGTACGCTTCGGCGAGCGGCTTGGCTTTCCTGGCATCCAAATCCATGGCCTGTGCAATGTCCGCCCACGACCACCCGTGCCGCCGGGCGGAGGTGATCTGCGCGTACTCGCGCAGGACCCATATTCCGAGTCCTCGGGAACCCGGCGGGTAGTTGCTTGCGAGGTCTGCGAGCTTCGACTTGTCTGTCATGAGTCCCTCCTGGGAAGTGATGTTCCTATTAATGGTGTGCCGCGGAAATTCGCGGGCTTTCGTTTTTCATTGTCCGGAAACCTCAGGCGACGTGAAACATCACGGGGTGATGCGGAAATTCCTAAAACGCCGTGCCCAAACCGCGCCGAGGCACGGCTTTGCCTCGCGGGCGATGCGTCCAAGCGGTGTCGAACGCGTGCTGATTCGTGGGTTTCGTGCGGGGATTCTGTTTTGGATGTGGCCGAGACGGGTCAGAGTCGGGGGGTTCCACGGAGTCAAGGCGGAGCTAGACGGTCACTCTGCGAGTGACCTGTACACACAATCGCACCGGATGGTTGCGGTTGTGCCGACGATGCTGATTCGGGGTTTTCCGTCGCTGTGCTCGGGCTCTGATCTCTGCTCGATCCGGGTTTCGATCTCTCAGCCGTCCGGGGTTGGACGGCTATATTGGATTTTCCTCGGGCCGCTGGCACACTCTTCAGCACGATCTGATGGGAGGAAGGGACCATGGTCCCAGTCATCATAATACTGGTGTTGATCATGATGATTCCGCTCGCGGCAGGTATCGTGGGCGGATTAACCGCAACTCCGGAAAAGACGTATGGCCCGATTAATCCGCCGATGGTCTGCCCTCACTGCAACACGGCCGGCACGGTTCGCACCAAGACCATCATGCAAAAGAAGGGTATCAGCGGCGGCAAGGCGACGGCCGCCGTCCTCACCGATGGTCTTTCACTGCTGGTGACGGGGCTTGCCCGAAAGGAAAGAAAAACGCAGGCGCATTGCACACGCTGCAATAACACGTGGGTTTTCTAGCGCTTCCGCACGCCTGTGGGGATTACGTCGCCAGCATAACTCCGCGGAAGGTGTTCAGCTCCAACAATACTGGACGACGAGCCCCAAGTCGAAAGGACGTATGGGCGGAGCAGAGGACTGCGGTCTTTAATAAACCAGGACGAAGGGAGGCGTACGATGAACGGGTCATGCTTGTGTGGAGCGGTAAAGTTCAAGCTCAATTCCGAGCTTCTTAACGTGGTCAATTGCCACTGCAATTTCTGCCGGTCGCACAGCGGGGCCGCGTTCTCTACGTATGCGGTATTTGCGCATTCCGCGTTGGAATTCACCCAGGGTCCGGAGCGGCTGCGCGCTTTCGCGGTGGCCGGAGGCCAGAAGCACTTCTGCGGCGAGTGCGGCACGCCGATATTCAATCTGAACGATAAATACCCGGGCGCATGCATTGTTTATTTGGGCACCCTCGACGGTGCCAGTGCTCTGGAGCCCAAGGTGAATATATGGTCCGAAAGCAAGCTGGGATGGGTGGATTCAGTCGCTTCGATTCCGTCGCTGCCACATGACCGCAGAGGCAAATAACGCAAGGTGCTTCCTGTCGCCCTGGAAAGCGGGAGAGGTGCCTGGGTCGTTGACCAGAGGGGTTCAGTAATTATCGTGGACGACAACAGTCTAACGCCAGAAGCCCAGCGCTTGTACTAAAAGGCTGGTTCTGCACGGCATTTGGGATCCATCCCCGCCGACTCAACAGCCCCGTTCAACTCGCAAATGGTGGGTTTGCTGGGTTAAACTAGCCCGCGAGCACACATGCGCGCACAGGCCGGACCACCGTTCGCGCCTCGAACAAACAACAAGCCCGGGGAGGGACAAACATGAGTCCGGAACCTCGTCCAGTTAAACTGGGAAGCCCACTGCAGCCATTGCTCAATCTCATTGCCGCAGTAACGTTGACGCTCGCTGTATCTCCTGTGTATGCCGATTGCGGTAATGGCGCCAAATACATTCAACCGCTCGTCGGGAATCCCAGCTGGGTGGCCAATTTCAATTTGTCGGGGCCCCTCAGCACCGGGGCAAACAATGTAACTACGAAACTGCCAGGCTGGACTGCGGGACTGGGTGTTCAGACGCAATCCGCGGTGCAAACCACCAACGATATGTGTGTCTCCGTGCCTGTGGCGGTCGGGTTCACAAACCTGGGTAAGAAAGCCGACGCCGCCGCGGCAAACTGGATCAACGAGTTCGGCACGTGGACACCCGTGGCCGGCAATACGGCGCATTTCGACGTCACCATCCAGGAGTTTGTCGATTGTTACACGACAGCCTCTCCGGGCCCGGATCTGAAGGCTGGCATGCCTTCGATTGACCAAGAGTGTCAGTGGAGTAACGGCCAGCCCACCGCTGGTCCCGACGGGGAGCCGCTTGTGGATGTTTCGGCCACCCCAAGCCAGAGTCCGGACGGCAACCTCGGATATTGGAAAGATATCGGCACGCACCAGACTGCCGACTTCTCTGGTCCCGGCGCGAGCGGGGGCACGTCGGTTGCGGAGGGCGCCTCGGCAACAAAAACTCTCTACGTCCCTGCCGATCTGATGGACGTTAGCGCGTACCTGCGGGCGCACATAACTTACTCGGAGGGCGATAGCCGGCTGGGGGGTGGCCCCGTCAGCTGGAACAAGGGCGGGGCCAAGGGGTGTCCGGCGGGTTTGACCCTGCGGGAAGTCAAATCGGGGCGCGTCAAGCGCTGGGCATGCGATAGGTATGAAAAGCCCAAGAGGGCAAACCGTAGTTCTTGGCGTTTTGTACAGTGGGCTGATCTGACGGGACACAGCACGTCTGGGTCGTTCACGGATACGCACGACTCATCATGGTTCCAGTTGTCCGTGAACCCGACGTCTGTGATTAGCGTCAAAGCCGTCCCGTATGCGATTGCATATATGCCGCCGGGAAATTCGAGCGAGGCTCGGATCCTTGACACAGTCACCGAAGGCACTCGCTATTCAATCAGCTCGATGAATGCGTCGAGCAATGCGTCCGGCGATATCGCGGCGACCTGCCAGAGCACGAGCAATGCGCTCAAGATGGGGATCTCCTTTGTCGTGGACCTTGGAGGCACCACTGGCTTTAGCAATTCCAATTGTAACAACACCAAAACAATCAACGGGACAACGCAGTCAAGCGCTGTGAACGACCTAGCCACCGTTCAAAACTCTTCAACGGAGGGATTCGAGAAAGCAGATCCCGATTACTCGGTGGGCGCTTATGAAAAAGAGGCCTTCTGGTATGACTCCTTCGACCTCGCCATCGACCAAACCGAGAATGTGTACGACGACAACGGCACGACCATTACGCGCTACCTGCCGACCCAGGAACCTAACTGGGGCCGTATGACAACCCTCGAGGTCGCGATGTGCGCGTTCGGTGAGACCACAACGGCGATACCCGATCCCTGCAAGGCGGGCTACGTTTCGACCGAAACCGGGCTCCAAACGATCGACATTAGCCGGCCGCAGGCAATGACGTTGGTTGGGCTGGATCCATTCTTTCCCTATGGGCAAAGCGTCGACCCGCGCTGGCAAGGCGCACGTTTTGTGCTATTACCGAGCGTTGCGGACTGCGGCCAATGCACTGTGCCGGCCGGCTCCCCACAGATTCTGCAAGTCGGCGCGACGTATGGGCTCGGGCAGGAGAATACCTTTGAGACGGGCACGTACTCCGATGTCACCGTCACTGACACGAACACGGCAAGCAACGGTTCGAGCCTCGACTTGGGGGGGCAAGTGTCGTTCCCAACCAAACCGTCGCTCGGGTTCGGATTTCAGGCAGAGGTGGGTGGCTCTACCTCCAACACGGTAGGCACGGTGACCCAAGCCGGTACCTTGATCCGGTACCGCGCCTCGATCTTGACGAGCGAAAGCACTGGGGTGACATTCCGTGCGACCGTGGGCGACACGAACCACGATATTCTCGTGACAAACGTCGTCGCGACCAATTTGAATCGGAACCTCAGATCGAATTTTTGCACGACTTCGGGCTACCCTAACCCGATCTCGCTCTACCCATACCAAGACAATGTCTATGCCGGACTGCTCCTACGTGATCCTTGCGCGCCCACGCCTCCCCTCATCTTAGGCCCATCAACCCCGACGTCGTCGTCGGGGAGGTACCCGATGTACCCGTTATTGCATGGCCCAGTTCGAAGGCCGCGGCCATTGATTCTGGGGCGATCGTCATCACGGGGGCACCACCCTGTATTGAAGGGGCCACATCTAACGCCGCAACGACGCGCGTTCCCGCTGATGCGAATGCAGGGCCTATTTCATTCGGCCAACGTGCGCGCGCAATTCGCGGATGAACTCAAGAAGGTGATCGCCGCAAACCCGCACATGCCGGCTTATATTCGGGCCATTCAGCGCAAGCCTACCGTACGGTCGAAACCGGGATATTTGCATTGGCTCAAGCGGAAGTGGCGGGCGTTGTGAAACCACTGGCACGGGCCGATCTACTCCTCTACCGCTGTGTAGGCCAGTACTCCGGCGCGTAGGCAGGCAGCCGTTCAAGATGCGTCGAGCAAAATTGCGCAGCAGGCTGTGTGCGCTGGCCTAAGACGGACACGATTCTGATTTGATGGCGGATGGCATTCTGGGGTCATGGCGGACACCGTTCTGATGCCTTGGCGGACACTTTGGCCCGCCGTCCAGCGCCTTGGCCGGCGAGCATAACGTAAGCGTTAGTAACCTGTGTACGATAAGGCGCTGCTGGAGTCCGATGGGATCGGACGCGGTGTACGGTTTATTGATTACCCCGGCTTTGGCGTTCTCGTTAGGTATAACGTTGAAGTCCATGGTGGGTAAAATGAGTATTTGTCCCCACTGGGCGCATCTCGTCTCAAGGAGGCGCACATGTCGGAAACGAGCAGTTATGACGTCGAGGCAATGGTCAGCGACGGACGCTTGGGCAATGAACCCAGCCCCGAGTACCTAAAACGTGTCGAGGGACTCGACAAAGTTTTGCGGCACTGCATGTTTGTATCTAAATCCCACGCCGGAATCGCGTCACCGTCGACTAGGCATTTCTACGCGTCGGTGTTGTTCACCGCGCTAATCACGCGCGGTGTTAGTCTAATCATCTTGGCCCCGCTTAGCCCGTGGGCTAGCAAGAGAATTGAGCACTGGGACTATGCTTCGGCGGCCGGACTCGTCCGGACGATGCTTGAGCTGCGACTCGCGTTCTGTAGAAGCAAAATAAAGTTGTATCCTAAAATTCGCCTAAGTCTTTGAATAATCGTTGCCCAGTTTTTTGGCCAAGAAATAAAGTTGTATCCTGATCCAAGATTCTTGGACAACCCATCGTATCGAAGGAAAAATAAAGTTGTATCCCATTCGAAGAGGTCTGGCCGGATAAAATAGTTCTAATACCCCACCTCCCGCCAAGACCCCTGCTATGCATGGCCACGGAGATTCCATGGCCGAATGGCCACCAAATTCACGGATCCTCCGTTGGCCGGCCACGTTCGCCGATCACTCCATAGGGCTTCCCGTGTTGCTACGATCCCCCTGTGCA
>JAJYEK010000281.1 GCA_021785795.1 Pseudomonadota bacterium | reverse complement strand
CGGAAGATCTGGCTCTCGTGTTCGCCTCCTCCAACGGCGACACCAACACCATACACTACATATGCGAGGCACTCGCCACACCCGAGCGCATCGTTTCGCCCATGCGCTTCCACAATTCGGTGCACAATGCTCCGGTCGGCTATTGGAGCATAGCGTCGGGCTCCATGCAGCCGTCGTCGAGCCTGTGTGCATTGAGTCACACTTTTGCCGCCGGCCTGGTCGAGGCCGCTAGTCAATGCCTTGCCGAAGACGTACCGGTATTGCTCGCAGTGTTCGACACACCCTTTCCCGAGCCGCTGTACCCGCTTACGCCGGGCCACCTGCCGTTCGGCGTGGCGATGGTGCTCGATGCAAACCCACGCACCAGTCTGGCCGGGATGACCATCACCATCGACAGCGATGCGGGACTGGCACCTACGCAAATGGACAATCCGCTGCTGGAAACCCTGCGCTGCGATTCCTCCGCATCCCGTTCACTTCCGCTGCTGGCGGCCCTCGCAGCGCCCGCCGCACAGCAAGTGGTGCTCGGCTATGCCGAGGACCTGCGGCTCAAGGTTTCAGTGGACCGTCCGCCATCCTGATTTTTCTCCACACCAGCAGCGGCAGACGCAATACGAACTCGGTCACCAAGCGGATGTGCATTAGGCTCAGCAGCACGTTGTCACGCAAATAATTGAAATGCGAGACGCCCCCCTCTTCGGGTCTGAAATACCTGACCGGCACCGCGATGTTGACCGCCCGCACGCCCCGCCAGCACAGTCGTACCACTGCTTCGGGATCGAAATCGAAGCGCCGCATCCAGCGCTGTTTGCGCATCACGGCACTCAGCGGCCCGACGGGATAGACCCGGAACCCGCACAGCGAATCGCCGATTCCGCCATGCAGCGTCTCGAAGTTCGCCCACCAGTTAGAAATTTTCCGTCCGTGCACCCGGACCAGCGGCGCGCTCGCATCGAACTTGGGGCAGCCAAGGATCATGGCATCGCGGTTGCGTTGCGATGCCAGCATGAACTCGGGGATTTTCCCAGCCGGGTGCTGACCGTCAGCATCCATAGTCAGCACGTGGGTGAAGCCTGCCCGCTCGGCTTCACCGAGCCCAAACAGCACCGCCGCGCCCTTACCCGCGTTGACGGGCAATACCCACACTTTAAGCCCAGCGTCGGCGGCAGCCATCTTTAGCAGGCCCTCCGGTGTACCGTCGCTGCTACCGTCGACCACCACCCATACCGGATTCCAGTAACGGCGCGCATCGCGCACCGTCGCATACACCATTTCTCCGGTATTGAAGCTCGGTATCAGCACAAGATGGGTCGGAGACGGATTCATCGCGGCACGCCCGGGTCGTTTCCCGCAAGCTGGTCGCGACAGTATTGCTCCATTCGGGAAACATACGGCCTGATTTCGACCGGCGGCAGAAAACGCTCGCCCAGCCGGGCCTGGAACACCAGCGGAAAATCGGGCTTTTTGAGCAAGGAGCAGCCCTTGCACAAAAACAGCTGATTGATTTCGATGAGCACTATCTGCACCGGCGCCTGCGCCCTTTTGGCGATCAGCGCAAAGCCGCCCTTGAACGGCTGGACGGCGTTACCAATCGTCCGCGTACCTTCCGGAAATACCAATAAATCGCTGCCAGCCTGCAATTCCTGCGTAGCATCGACAATCAGCCTCGCCTGCGAAATGTTGCGGATATAGCCCGCCAGTCTGGCACTGCCGCCGAAAATGAGCTGATTCCATAGATTGGCCTTGATGATGCAGACTGCATTCGGCAGGCGCGAGACAATCAACACGACGTCGATCAGCGAGGGATGGTTGGCGGCAATAATCAGCGAGCGCTCGCGGTCCAGCCCGTCCAGCGCGCTCAAATCGCATTTAATGATTCCACTCAGCTCCAGAAAATGCAGGTACGCCCTGAAGCCGAACATGATCGCCAACCTGCCTAGCTTGACACCGGTGCGTTTCGGCAGCAGCAATCCCAGCGGAACCGCCACAAGACTCCACGTCAGGCACATCGTTGCGAACAGCAGCAAGCCGCCATAGTACACCAGGCATTCGTAGGGCAGACTCAGCCACGAGGGCGGCCTCTGCGAAGCGCGCCTTTCAGTCAACATGCGGCCCCGCCGCCGAATCCGATCGCGCGCTGTCCTTAACCGGGGTTTGCGCTTGATCGAAGACCCTGGCGATGGCAGCTCCGCCACTGACATTCGTTTTCATTCCATTTCGCAGGCTGTGGGCAAAAGCGGCATGCTTCAGGTTACCGCAGTCAATACCGAACTCGGCTCTATTGCACTTCGGCAGCAGCCTCCGGATGTTCGCCCGTCCGGTTCGGTAAAATTTTTCGCAGCAGGCAGGACAGGATGTCGCCAGAACGTGGTACTGACGCCGGCCGACGCCGCAAAAGGCGGAACAACGGACCTGCGCAGCGCCGATGCCCGCGCCTCGCAGCGCCTGGCTGGCGAGCGTATTTGTGGTCCGCGGGCGGAACAATGCGACAGGTGGCTTGTGGCGGACAATCATGTTCAGGTCAGGGGATTGGCATCCAGAAGGCTTCGATCTCGACCAGCAGGTCGGTGCGACAAACATCCGCCTGCAAGAAGGCAATGCGGGCCCCGCCGAATTCGGCATCAAGCCGTCCACGCACCACGGGATAGTCCGTGGCATGGCGCAGATAGACGTTGAGACTGAGCCCGGCCGGATCCGAAGTGGCAAATCCGCGCGCGCGCGCCTGAGCGACCACCACACGCAGATTCTCGAGCGTCTCGTCCAGCTGCCGCAAGACATCCCCGGGGTGCATCGTCTTGGAACCGACGATGCTTGCTGTTCCTGAAACGAGCAGCGCATCTCCCACCAGCACGCCGCGCGAAAAAGTCGGGCTCCTTGGACCGAAATCGCTGGGATAGAGATAGGCATTCGTTTGGCGCGGATTTTCGATATAAATGCCAGGAGCCCTGCCTGCCAAAAAACAGACTACCAAGGTGCCCTGACGGGTTCCGAGCGCACAGGCTGCGGGCACCATTCCGTCGCCTATGGCACGGCCTTTTCTGCAAAAA
>JAJYEK010000280.1:1009-3056 GCA_021785795.1 Pseudomonadota bacterium | reverse complement strand
AACAAAGAAGAAAGCTGCGAAGAAGAAAGGCACGAAGAAAGCCGCCAAGAAGAAGACCGCCAAGAAGAAGAAGTAGCTGAGCGGTCGGCAGGATGGTCCGGGTGGTCGCCCCAATCTTTCGCGGCGACCACCGTCTGTTTCGGACGGTTCGCAAACGGAGAATTACCTACCGGGAAGTGGAGACGTCCATGGCGAACCATGACCCTGCTTCATCAGCACCAAACCGGCAGCCCCGCTGCGGATGTCGATAACTCAAGCGCGGCGCTGCCGGTTTTTTACTGCTTCCGCGGGCACGTACTGCCGTCGTCGTCGCTAATCGACCCCTTCCTCGTCTTGCGTCACCTGGCTCAAACGTTCCAGGGCCACCGCCAGCTTGTTTTCACGCTCCGCCAGCGGGCCGGTAACTGCTTGGCCCATTTCTGCCAGGATTTGCGCGAATTCCGCATAGTCAGCACCTCCTTCAAGATCCTTTGCAGCCTTCTCGAGTGACAGCAGGCTGTCCCGCAGACTCAGGACTGAACCCAGGAAGTTCTTTGCGCGCTGCCTCACTTGCGGAATCCATGCCCGATCGTTGAAAACCGAGCGCCACTTTTCGCCCATTTCGAGCGTCCGCCGGCGAACCTTTCCGACCGACCCAGGGCTGCGGCTCCTGAGGTCTCCCCAGACAGCGATTTCCATAAGGCGCAACCAGCGTTTCCTGACATGCCCCATCCATTCCGGGTCGAGTTCAGTGAGGATATCGATCTCGTGCAGAGTCACGGAGGCGCTCGCTGTCAGAGGAACTGGAAGTTTACCGTCAGTGCCGGCTCAGCTCTTGATCGAGTTCGGCGAGGCGCTCGGGAGTGCCGATATCCCGCCATCGGCCGGCATAATGCTCCCCCGTCACTTCGCCGCACTCCATCGCTGAACGCAGCAGCGGTGCCAAAGGAAATCTGGCCTGCGTACAACCTTCGAACATAGCGTGACGATAGACACCAATCCCGCTGAAGGTAAGCCGCGCCTCCTTGCCTCCAACGCCATCGGGCGGAGCAAATACGCGTCCCTGCTTCAGGATGAAATCTCCGGCAGAATGATGTGCCGGGTTGTTCACTAGCACCAAGTGGGCGAGACCTGTCAGGTGCCGCGGTAACCGATCGAAGGGATAGTCGGTCCAGATATCGGCATTCACGACGACAAAGGGATCGCTGTCGAGCTTGGGTAACGCCCGCAGAATTCCGCCTCCGGTCTCAAGAGCGCCCTCGGGTTCGGGCGAATAGGCAATTCTTACGCCCTGCGCCCGCCCGTCACCCAGCGCCGCGACGATCTGCCCGCCCAAATAGGCATGGTTCAAGACCAAATCGCGCAGATCCGCACGCGCCAGCGCCTCGATCATGTGCTGGATCAGGCTCTTTCCTCCGGCTTGCAGCAGCGCCTTCGGAGTGTGGTCGGTGAGCGGCCGCATGCGTTCGCCACGACCGGCGGCCAGTATCAACACCTTCATACAGACCCCGCAACGGACCCCAGCTTCCGCAGCAACTGATGCAGCGGATCGAGTTCCGGATAACGCGCGCTGACTTCCAGCACATATCCCAAGGTGCGCGGGATCTCCGGAAGATACCCGGACTTGCCGTCGCGGTGGTTCAACCGGGCGAAGATCCCGACGGCCTTCAGATGCCTTTGCACACCCATCCAGTCGAACCAGCGCAGAAACAGGACCTCATCCTCGCAGACAGGCAGGCCGGACTGCAGGGCGAGTGTCTGGTAGCCCAGCGCCCAGTCCTCGACCCTGGCCCTAGGCCATGCGATATAGCAGTCACGGAGCAGCGACACCAGATCGTAGGTGACAGGACCGCACACCGCGTCCTGGAAGTCTAGAATCCCGGGGTTGTTTTCCGACGTGACCATCAGATTCCGGGAGTGAAAGTCGCGGTGTACCCATACACGCGGCTGGTCCAGGGCGCAACGCGCCAGCTGTTCGAAGGTACTATCAAGCACCGCATGCTCACTAAAACTGAGCTTTGCACCCAGATGTCGGGACAGGTACCACTCGCGAAACAGTTCCATTTCC
>JAJYEK010000280.1:0-999 GCA_021785795.1 Pseudomonadota bacterium | reverse complement strand
AGTACAACCAAAGCGCCCAACGCGTCGCCATAAAGGCGCTCGACACTCCGTTCGTTGAGATGCTGAAGGTACAGGCGATCGCCAAGATCGCTCAGCAGCAGAAACCCCCTGTCCAGATCTTGGCGAAATACCTCTGGCACATGCAGCCCGAGAGCGCGAAAGCGTGCCGCAACGGCGATATATGGCCGCAGGTCTTCCTTGTCCGGCGGGGCATCCATAACGATGTAGCTGCCGCTGCCGACCGTCACCCGGAAATAGCGCCGGAAACTGGCATCCGCCGATGCCGCACGGATGTCACAATCGACTCTTCCGAGAGTCGAGACAACCCAGTCTTTGAGCACCTCTAATCTGTCGTCCAATTTTCACCTGTTCATGGCGCAAGATGCGCCCGGCATCTGCAGGAACCGGTGCCTGCTGAATTAAAGATGCCGTGCTGCTTGATGGGGCACCGATTCTATGCGATTTTATGGCCATACAAAAATCGCCTCCGAATGATGCCTCGTACCCCCCTGAAGTGGTGCATGGCGTGCGTGGCTTTATTGGC
This sequence comes from Pseudomonadota bacterium, assembly GCA_021785795.1. Next base: position 455 of record JAJYEK010000280.1, on the reverse strand, counting down.
TGCTGAGCCTCTCTTCGGGGCACAGGCCGTGGATTCCATGCCCGGCTGTCCCCAGATCCGCCCGCAAAATGCCGGCATCCCCGGCGCTGTTCAGCCCGCGCCGAACGGCCCGAACGCGTTGATCTACATCGACGCCGACCGGGCAGTAGCCAGGCTCAACGACACAAGCACCTTTACCGGCAATGTCGCGCTGCGCCGCGGCAACATATGTATCGGCGCCGACCGGCTCACGTACGACCGGCGCAACAATCGGGTGCACGCCGAGGGCCACATCACCCTGAGAAGCGACGGAGGGGACATCATCCGCACCCCCATCCTGAATTACAATCTGGGTCACGAAACCGGATATACCAGTTCGGCACGCTTCCATATTGCCAGCAACGGGGCCCGCGGTACGGCCAAGGCCATTCGTCTTTCCGGAAACAACAAGCTGCAGCTTGAGGACATGCGTTATA
>JAJYEK010000081.1 GCA_021785795.1 Pseudomonadota bacterium | reverse complement strand
GTTATAATGAGAGGACTCAAAATGAAAAAGACAAAGAACGGTACTGGCCCTGTGGGGGCCGCTCCCAACGTGATCGACCTGATCGCGGCGGGCCAGGACGGGCGAACCCAGCGTGCTCCAGGCACGCGGGTAACCCGCAAACCCACCGACAAACGGATGGGCTGGGTCGCAGGGATGGAGAAGGAGGAGCTCGAGCGGCCAGGCAGCGCCCTTTTGGCAATGCTGCTGACTGCCGCAACGCATCGGCAGATGCAACTGCAGGAGCTCGCTGCTGCGCTCGGGGTAACGTACCCCTACATTGCGCAGTTGCGCAGCGGCTACCGGCAAGTTGTGAATGCGTCCGAGGATTTTTTGACGCGAGCTGCCGAGTTCTTGGGGGTTCCGCGGGTGCAGGTTCTCCTGGCCGCAGGCCGGGTGCGTATCGAGGATTTTTACGCACCGTCCGACCTGCAGGCCAAGGTGGAGCCCGCCCTGCGGTATATACAGGCCGATGGTGAAATCGGGGGCAGCATGCCGGCCTCCGTGTTTTCAGCGGACCCGGCGGTTCAGCTGTTCATCGTCGACCTGTACCAGAAAGCCACACATCGCAATCTGCTGGGGCAGCCGGTGGCTTACCAGCAGTTGAACGAATACGCCGCACTGTCGGACGTTGTCGTTCCGAGCGAGGGCTAGGTCTCCGGCCACTCAGCGCCTCTCTTGTGAGGGGCGCTTCTCCATATCCGTTCGCGGGCCTATGCCCGTTGTTGCTGCGTGTCAGGTGCAAAAAGAACCCCGGCGATTGCCGGGGTTTTGGTTAATTGAGTGTCCTCTGGTCAACGACAGCAGCGAGACCTCCGGTCACCGCCAGGTTCTCCAACATGTCCTGCAGTGCCCAGCTGCCAGAAAAAGCAACCGCCACCGACCGACCAATCCCGCCCGCTGCTCGAACAACCGCCCTCGCTAGCACCAGAGCGGCTGCGTTGACCTGCCGGAGCAGCCCCGCATCATGCGGTACCATGCTGGCACCCGCTGCGTCGAGGTAATAGCCCAGCACGCGCAGGTCTCCGACCGTCGTTGCACCTCGCTCCAAGATCGCCTCGACTGCGTCCGGTAAGCCTTCGACAGGGATGCTGAGATACGCATCTGCTGCATACCCAAACGCCGCCCCGGCGTTTTTCGCTTTCCTCTGCGTCATGTTATACCCCCCTTCCAGGCAGTACGGCGCAAGCCGACTGAACCGGTGTGATCGCAATGTCCGAGCGACGGTCTGTGCGCGGTTCTTGCACGATGACCGGCATCTCGAACGTGATGCCGTGTTCAGGATGCGTGACCCACAAAGACTGTTCGGCTGGTTGGTAATCGAAAGCGCTGAAGAACGCGTACTCGTCGTAGCCCTTCAGCGAGCCGTTGACGATCATGTTACTCATGCGCCCACGCTGATGGAAGTGCCCCAGGATCAGGTAGTCGAAGTCGCCTTCGAGCTTACGCTTGCGCATGTCCAGCTTGGACAGACTGGGCCAGAAGCCGCCGACACCCGAACCACCCTTGGCTTGATTGCCGTGGGTCATCCGGTAGCGCCAGCCGTAAATCTGGTAGCGGGCGTCGAACGACTCGCTGACGTCAACCTGCACGTTGGGGAGGTCCGCCAGCAGTGCCTTCAACATCACGAACACCAGGTACTCGAAGTTGTCCTTCACGTACCCTTTCATCTGCGGCTTCTTGTCCATGCGGCCGTGATTTCCGACTACGCATGGCACATAGACCTCGACGAATTCTCCCGCGAGCTGCCGGAGGTGGCTGGCCAACAACGTCGCCAGTTCCATGATGCTCTCGGAGATGTGCTGCTCGTTGGTGCGCCGCAGCTCATCGTGGATCATACCAGAGAGCATGTCTCCGCCGATGGCGACTACCAGGCCGTCGTAGTACGCACCAGCCATGTGCGTGAACAGCAGCTTCCCCGTGGTTTCAAACAGCAGGTTCGCACGGCTCACAGCAATGTCGTGGTTGTACTCGTTTTTGCCCTCGATCTGCCGGGGGTCCACCACTTCGTCGAAGTGCCAGTCGCTCAGGAAGAGCGTAGGCACACCGGCCAGCTTCTTCTCGCTTCTGCATGGGTCCGCAAAGCGAGGGGCCTTCTGCTGCGCCTTGCGCCCTTGCTGAATGCTCGTACTGGCCATAGTCAGCAGGCGCTCGGTGAGCGAGTCCACCTTTTGGTGCAGATTCGAACTCTCTGCCAGAACCTGGACTGTCTTTTGCAGGCCTTTCAGTTCTTGGGACGTCGCCTTCGAGGATTGTGCGGCCAGCGCGCAATCCTTGACGTACTTCTTCAGAGCGGGGATGTCCACGATGTAAACCGGGCGGCGCTCGCCGTTTAGCCGCACATCCCGACTTTTAGCCAGGGCTCCGATGGAGTCCAGCTGGTCCAGCACCTCTGGGACCAGCCCGTACTTGTCTGCCGCCGCCTTCAGCACCATTACGGCACCGTCCTTGCGGTGCGCCGCGGTAATGCCATGTGCCCAGGCAGGCCGTGCACCAGTGGCTGCTGTGGCGGCAAGCTCAGCTGCGTTCTCAGCCAGCGCGGCTTCCAGTGTTGCCAGAATGCCGGCGGCGGTCGTGTAATGCGTCGTATTCATACTTCTCTCCTGCTTTGTCAGGCAACCCGTTTGCCTGCTGTCCTGTTTGAATATAGACAGAACAGGAGAGGCCCAAACCAGCGCTACGGATTGGCAATAGGCGCTATTTTTACGCTGGCCGGGCAGAGAAAGAAGGGGTGCCGGACCGCCGTCTTGGCGGCAGCACTTAGTTGCGAGTCGCCGTTTTGTTATGCTCTTCTCTGATGGCCTTTTCGATGTTTTCGATCTCGATGGGCCGGATCCACCGTCGCATCATTCCGTCCCGCAATTGCTTGAGCGCGTAGATCAGGAAATACTGCGCAACGAATTCCCATTGGCCCACCAGGGCGGAATAAACAATCAGTCCTTGGAGCGCATAGTTGGTAAGCAGCGAGACCTTGCCGGTGATCGTTCGCGGGATTGGGGGGAACAGTGCCGCATTCAGCCGTTCGGTGGTCCAGTGATTGTTGCTCTTTTGCGTCATCATTATTCTCCTGGGTTTCTTTAAGTCGTAGCCAGCTTCACTTTCACTGATGGCTATTAGTTTACCACGAGCGGGCCTCGCGAACAAGCGAAGCGCATGCGTTTGCGTTGTTACTTTAGCACGAGGCTATATTTTGGTGAGGACTATTCCTCTAGGCCAAGGAGAAAAGGAGAAAAGAAATGGAAGAGACTCTAAACCCCGCCGTTCCCGCCGGCGAAATGCCGGACTGGCCCGACTATCTGGCGCCACCGTTCTGGCGCCGGGTGGTCGAAGTTGAAGAGACCTTGCCCGACGGCAAGGTCGTTCGTCGGATGATCGAAGAGATCTCCGACTGATTCAGCGGCACCTCCGGAAACGGAGGTGCTTTTTTGTTAAGCGGCCGATGGCGCTGTCCCGACGTAACTCGACGGGATACCGCTGTTTGTTGCAAGCGCAGGCCGCCATGATTCTATTATACTGTCGGCGCTGGTCAGCTACCAAACCCCCAGGGCGAGCTTCGGCGGCTTCGATTTCCGTTCTCGGTATCCCAGCCGTTACCCCTTGGCAAACGTCCGTCTTCGCGAGGGGCAGCTCCCGGATTGGAGGGCGGCAGGCGCTCGGGAGGTTCGCTGGAACAGGTTGGCGTGGCCGTCGTTATGGGTGCTTATCAAGAGAGGTGGGCACTGTCGGCTCGTCACGCAAAACGGCGGAATACGGCAGGCGGAGTTACCGCCGCGGGCGGTTGGATAAGCTGCCGCGGGCGGTTGGCCGTCTATTTTTTACGAGCCCGCTGTGGTGGGGGCGGAGGTGGCGCGAGCGGTTTGGCCGGTGTGCTGGCCTGCGGTTTCTGTGCCGCAGGTGCGGAGCCGGCCGGCATGGTTTTCTTGCATACCGGGTATCCTGTGCAGCCGTAGAATGGCGCCTTGCCGGGCATCGCGATCTTGCGCATCGCCCTCCCGCACACCGGACACGCAGGGACTCCGGGACTTGCCGCGCGGATCAGGGACTGGAGCTCCTGCTCGAGCTGCGTGTGGAAAGCCCGGATCAATTCCCGATAGGTAAGCTGACCGTTTGCGACCTCATCAAGCTTGGTTTCCATTGCTTTTGTGAAGCCGAGATCGATGAAAGACATGCCCGCTGCGATAAGGGCGTCTACCGCTTTTGCCGCCTTCGGTGTCGCCGCCAGCTTGCCTGCTTTTTCCTCGACGTACCCGTGCTGCCGGATCGTGTTCATGATGGACGCATAGGTGCTCGGACGGCCGATGCCCTCGCTCTCCAACTCGCGCACAAGGCTCGCCTGGTTGTACCTGGCCGGCGGTTTGGTTTTCTTTTCCAGCAGCTGCCCCGAGCTCGCCCTGATCGTTTTGCCGACGGTCAGGATCGGGACCGGATTGTCCGCTTCAGCCGTCGCCGTGGCGTCCGCGGTAGCTGCGTCGCCGTTCATGACCGCCAACCATCCCGCGCTGGTAAGCGTACGCCCATTGGCAATGAATTTGGCGGTCGAGCCGTCCGGGCAGGTGCCTCTGAGCTGGGCAGACCTGGTCGCATACACGGCGTCTTCCATCTGACAGGCCAGCGTCCGCTGCCGGATCATGGCATAGACGTCCTGTGCTTCCTTCGTTGTTCCAGCGGTTTCATTTTCAATGTGGGTGGGCCGGATTGCTTCGTGAGCCTCCTGCGCGCCCTCCTTGGATTGCCACACTCGAGGGGGGCTGACGGCGTTGAATCCCCGGGCTGAGATAGCCTTGGCGATATCCGCCAACGCCTCGGCCGACAGAGCCGTGGAGTCGGTCCGCATGTATGTGATCAGCCCCTGCTCATAGAGCTGCTGCGCGATCTGCATGGCCTGTTCAGGGGTGAGCTTGAGCTGATTATAGGCCGCCTGCTGGAACGTGGACGTGGTAAAGGGGGCAGGCGGGGCTCGTTTGGCGGTGCCTTCTTTGAAGCCGAGAATCTCAACGTCCCGTACGCTGGAGGCCTGCGCGGCACGGGTCTTGTCCGTGCAGTGCTCCCCTGCCTGTTTCGGCAGTTCCGGGTCCCATTTTGCAACCCAGGCCTGCGGGTTTTCCGGGGAGTCTCCGGGTAGCGCGAACCGGAGAATGGCCTCGTAAAACGAGGATACCTTGAACGCGGCGATGGCTCGTTCACGCTCAACGACGAGCCGAACTGCCGGGGATTGGACGCGACCTGCCGACATGGCTTCACCGGTCACATCTGACAGGGGCCGCGATGCCATGTAGCCGACGAGACGGTCGAGAATCCGGCGTCCGCCCTGTGCGGCGACGAGGTGGTTATCGATTTTTCGTGGGGCGCTGACCGCGTCGAGCACCGCCTTCTTGGTAATCGACGTGAACGTGATTCGCTTCGGGTCTTTCAGGCCCAGCGCTTCTTTCAGGTGCCAGGAGATGCCCTCCCCTTCACGGTCGGCGTCGGTTGCAAGATAGACTTCTTCCGCGTCCTTTGCCAGCTTTGCCAGCTTTGCCAAGGTGCTCCGCCCTCGTTCTGTGGGCTCGTACTGCGGAATGAAGTTCGGTGGAGCCACGCCGATGCTGTTCTTCGGCAGATCCCGCACGTGCCCATAGCTCGCAGCTACCGCCCAGCCGGGGCCTAGAAATTTTCGCAGGGTGTCCACCTTACCCGGCGATTCAACAATCAGTAATTTTGGCATGGTGCAAATCTCTTATGATTCTGAGCTAATAGTATAGCACAGAAGACGCATTTTGTTACTCGCCCTGATACAGGGTAGCTATATTCTTGTCAGGGCCGCCCACTATTCCGTCGGCGGCGGGGCGTCCACCCCGATGGTGGCATACTGGAAAGAGGAGCATCATGCAAGACAAGCAGCTTTGGGCAGACCGGCTTAGCCCGATCATCCACACCCAGCAGGATATTATCCGCGAACGGGGTGCGTTTTTTAATCGGATCAAGGAGACCTTTTTCCGCAATTGGGATAAGGCCGTGCGCGAGGATGTGGCTCGAGCCTGGGGCTTGTTTCTGCCCCCGCCGCCTTCTCCGGAGGCCTGGCGGATCATGCCTGAACGAGGCTGGCTGGTGCTTGATGCGGAGCCTGCCCGCCCGTATGTTACCTCTATCTGGCAGGTTGGCCGCTGGCTGCGGATCGGCACCAAGGTGCATCCCCGCCTGCTTGGGAATGTCGCGCTGCAGGAAGCCATTTCGTCGATTTTTTATGACACGCCCTGCCACCTGACTATCCGCGGGGATGGCTATTTGTTCGACTGGATGTTCGATGTGCCGGACCTGTACTCGAGCATGGTCGAGCAGGAAACCTGGATTATGGCCTTGCTGCACCTGCACGAGATGGTTGGTAACCTGATAACCCAGTTTGCAGAGCACGACGACAAGCTCAGCCTGTCGGTTAACCCGTTTGGGAGCACACTTTCAGAGGAGGATCTCGGAAAATGGGAGTAGTTGTTGTCAGTGTACACGATCTCCCGGGGCATCCGGTTGAGGCTTATCTCGGGCTGGCCTCTGGCTCTGCGGCCCAGACCCTGAATGAAGTTCGTTCGGGAATGGCGTCGTTTTTCAGCAAGCTTGGGGGCCGATCGGGCGCTTACGCCAAGCTGGTGGCCAGTACCTCCGATCTGGCGGTACAGGACCTGGTAGGCAAGGCCGAAAGCCTTGGGGCCACCGCTGTGCTGGGCACACAACTCGCAGTCACCAGCTCGTTGCTTGGGGATGAAATCCTGGTACAAGTGCTGGCAACTGGAACGGCCGTGCGGCTTGCGTAGCCGCTGGCCCCGTGCCACAAACCTAAAAGCCATCAGGGCAGGCTTCGGTAAACCGGAATCCGGTTCCCGGTATTCCAGCCGTTTGCGCTTGGCAAACGTCCGGCTTTTCGAGGCCGCGAGCAGATCACAACGTCCGCTGGACCCCCTACAGAACCACCCAACCATCCACGAGGGACAGGAACCGCGCGGCGGCATCACCGTGGCTCGCCAGCATGTCCTGACGAATCACGTCCGGTATATGAACCGTGATTCCAACTTTGCGAAGCTGGAATAGTTGTTCAGCGATGGGCTCAAGCACGGAGAACGCCAGACCGGAAAACGGCTTTGCATTCTCAGAGATGGCGTAGCGGGGGGTAACGGTCATGGTTTTCTCCTGTACATAATTATCGGCCCTCCCCTCGAACTGCTTTTCCCGGAAACTCGACAACTGTCGAGCCTTCTTGGGGTTGTCGGTCTTGGCTGGGGCCGGGTTGTTCGGCATTCGGCAGCCGGGCAGCGGCTGCGCTGATCGCCAGAAAGTCGCCAGAAAGCACGGCGTCGCTGAAGCTCAGTTCCGCCCCCTTCATTCTGCCTTCCCGTACGGCCTTTGCGATGCTGGCTGTTTCGTCGTAGATGGAGTCGAACAGCTGTTCGGCCAGGTACTGCAGGTCCCGAAAGGACTCGCCCCCTGTCAAGGCGATGCCGTACTTGGCGAACGCGGGAATGTATCGGGTGCGCCCTTGTTCGTTGAGAACCGTGCAATATCCCGTGACGGTGTCTGGCACAAAGAACGGCGTGAGTAGCTCCAGGTCTTTCTCCGCGGCCGACCGGCGATCGATACGGCTCTGCTCGTTTTTTTCCTGCTCTGCTCTGCGCGCCTTTTCGGCGGCCAGCTGGGTGACATTCTCTGGCACGGGGCTCTCCTTTTGTCTGGCCTGTACGGTCAGCTGTTGTTCATGCTTATAGTATACCATAAGGCGTTCTGTTCTGTCACGCATCATGGCATACTGCGCATATCCGCACGCTATGCTATAATATTGTGAAATAACGGAGCAGCCCAGGATCATGTTTTGTCAGTCTCAAGAAGCCACTTGCCACGTGCGCTGGATCGCAACCAGCTTGTTAGTTGCCGGGGGGATTGCCGTATCCGGCAGTATCCGGCTAGCCCAGGAAGCCTGGGCCTTCGCTCCATTCGCGATCGGGCACATGCTCTGGTTGGTTGTTGCCTTGAAGGCGAAAGATCGGCCCTTGTTCGCCTTGAACCTGGGGTTGCTGCTACTGGATACTTACGCCATAGTTATTCGGCTGTAGGTAATTTTTGAATAACTGGAGTACCGACTCGATGAACAACCGTACTGCTTGTTTTTCTCTGCTGCTCAGCATTACTGCGGGCGCAGTTCTTCCCACCCCCGCACTGGCCTGGGGCTGGCGGTCCGGCGCTGAACACATGGCCCGCTATGCTGAAGATTCTTCGGCCGGGGCAGGCAATCCCGGCGTGTCCAGGATGTCGATACAGGGCACGGCAACGGTCGCGTTTTCACCCGATGGCGGCGGCGAGCGTATCATCGTGGAGGCTATCAATGGCGCCAGACAGCGCATTCTGGTGCAGGCTTATGGGTTCACCGACAAGGCGATTCTTTCCGCCTTGGCGCAGGCAAAACAGCGCGGGGTTGATGTTCGGGTGATCCTGGACAAGAGCAACGACCGCAGCAACAGCAACGAATCCCGTTACAGCGGCGCAACGTATATGGTCAACGCTGGCGTGCCGGTCTGGATCGATTATCAGCCGGCCATTGCGCACAACAAGGTGATGATTATCGATGGCGACGAAGTGATTACCGGCAGTTTCAATTTCACGACATCTGCACAGCACCGTAACGCCGAGAATGTACTGATTCTGAACGGCATGCCGGCGCTTGCAACCGCATACACGAACGATTGGGTTTGGCGGTTGGGCAAGAGCCGCAAGTTCGGGGGATAATCATGCACGAGGTCCGCATCTATACAGACGGTGCCTGCAAGGGCAACCCTGGCCCTGGAGGCTGGGGCGCGTTGCTGATTAGCGGCGACCGGCGCAGAGAGATCTTTGGCGGCGAGCCTGTGACCACTAATAATCGCATGGAACTACTGGCGGCCATTCAGGGGCTCCAGGCCCTCAAGCAACCTTGCAAGGTGCTGATGCATGTTGATTCCAAGTACGTCCTGCAGGGCATTACGGAATGGCTGCCAGGCTGGAAGGCGAACGGGTGGGTTGGCCGAAAGGGACCGATCAAGAATGTGGACTTGTGGAAACTGCTGGATCGGGCTACGGCGCCTCACGAAATTCAGTGGCAATGGGTCAAGGGACACAACGGGCATCCCGGAAATGAGAGAGCCGACGAACTGGCGAATGCTGGCGTGCCGGGGAGAAATGGACATGGCTGAACAACAGTGCGCAACCGGCAACCCTGCTGCGGAGCAGGAACCTTTTGCATGGGCTGTGTTCGATGGCGAAGGTGGCTACGACTTTTGGCTTTATGAAGGCAATGAGACTTTCCGGGAGGACTTCATCTTGCGTAACGGGAGCAAGTACGCTAATTGGGTGATCCCTCTCTATGCCGCCCCACAATAACCAGATAGCAGGAACCATGCAAAGAAAACATCCCACCACTCCGGATTTATTCAGTACGAGCGAGCGCACCCCGGCAGCGATAGAGCTTCCCGTCGAGGAGCACGCCGAGCAGGCCTACTTGCGCTATGCCATGTCTGTCATCCGTGACAGGGCGCTGCCTGCTGTAGCCGACGGTCAGAAGCCGTCTCAACGCCGCATCCTGTACGCAATGCACATGCTTGGGGTAAAGGCGAACAGCAAGCCGGTCAAGTCCGCTCGCATCGTCGGCGAGGTAATCGGTAAATTTCACCCACACGGGGACACCGCGGCGTACGACACCATGGTACGCATGGCACAGGATTTTGTCGCCCGGTACCCGCTTGTGGACGGCCAGGGCAACTTCGGATCTCGGGACGGGGCGAGCCCGGCTGCACAGCGATACACAGAGTCCAGGCTGACGCCTATCGCCGACTTGCTTCTGCGCGAGCTGGGCACCGGCTCCGTTGAATTCAAGGCCAACTATGATGGAACCCTGACCGAGCCCGCCGTGCTTCCGGCCAGGCTGCCCATGCTCCTGCTTAATGGGGCGAGCGGAATCGCTGTGGGCATGGCGACCGAAATTCCGTCGCACAACCTGACCGAAGTAGCCCAGGCTCTGGCTTTGCTGCTAACCAGGCCGAACGCTGATCTGGCCGAAGTGACTGCCGTCTTGCCGGGGCCTGATTTCCCGGGAGGCGGCCAGATTGTGTCCAGCCCCGCCGAGATTCAGGCTGTCTACCGCAGCGGAAAGGGGTCATTGCGAGTACGCGCGCGGTGGGTCGTCGAGAAGCTGGCGCGGGGCGACTGGCGGATTGTGGTGAACGAGTTGCCGCCAGGGGCATCCGCCCAGGCTGTCCTGATGGAGATCGACAACCTCACCAATCCGCGACTCAAGGCCGGACAGAAAAAGCCAACAGCCAAGCAAGCGGCTGATCGGCAAGCCATGCTCGGCTTACTGGACAAGGTTCGCGACGAAGCCGGCCGGGAGCATGCAGTGCGCCTCGTCATCGAGCCCAGGTCGAACAGACAGGATCCGGATTCACTGATGGCCGCGCTGCTGGCTCAGACGAGTCTGGAGGTCAAGGTGCCTGTCAACCTGGTGGTACTCGGGCTGGACGGGGCTCCTCAGGCCACGAATCTGTTGGAAATTCTGCGTGAGTTTCTGACATTTCGTCAGACCACGGTCCTCCGTCGCACCCGCCATAGGTTGGAGCAGATCTCGGATCGAACCGAGATTTTGCAAGGGAGGCTGCTGTGCTTGATCGACCTGGATGCCGTGCTGGCCATTATCCGGGAAGCGGAGGATCCCGCGGCCCAGCTGATGGCCCGCTTTGGCCTATCCGCCAGGCAGGCGCAGGACATCCTGGATATCCGGCTGCGCCAGCTGTCGCGGCTGGAAAAGCTGGCCGTTGAGCGGGAGCTTGCGGAGCTGCAGAAAGAGCGCGGGGACTTGCAACAGTTGCTTGATGATCCTGCCGCGCTTCGCAAGTGCCTGCTTTCTGAAATTCGGGCAGACGCGAAGGACTTCGGAGACGCCCGCCGCACGCTCATCGAGAGCACCGCGCTCGTTGCCGACAGCCGGGCCGCCGCCGGTGCGGGCAGCGGGCCCGCTGCTGAGTATGTTTTGCGACTATCCATGAATGGCTGGGTGCGCCTGTCCAGGTCCGCCGACAGCCCCCCGGATTTCCGTACCGGGGATGTGTTGCGCCGGGAGCTCCTGGTGCGAACAAACCAGCCGGTGCAGTTTATCACGGACCGCGGCCGGGTTTACAGCGTGACCGGAGAGGACCTCTTGGCTGCCGGGGCGCTGAAGGCAGCGATCCCCCTTGCGGCACTGCGCGATCTCGCAGGTTCCGCCGTGGACATGATTACCGGGGAGGCCGACGCCTACATAGTGATCGCGCAGACCGCAGGCTATGGCTTCAAGTGCAAGCTCGGGGATTTGACCACCCGCCTTCGGGCCGGCAAGGCATTTGTGACCCTGGAGGTAGGCTCGGAGCTATTGCCGACTCGCGTGCTGCCTGACGACACAACCGGATACATTGCGGCCTGGACAGACAGGAAGTGCCTGTTGTTCCCTGTGTCCGAGCTGAAGTATCTGCCAGGTGGAGGCAAAGGCGTGCAGCTGATGGCCTTGGGGCAAGCCAAGGCTCTGCTCGGCACGGGGTATGCTGCTAACGAGGAGAACCTGCCCGACGGGTGCCCGGCTGGAGTGCCTGGCGCCGTGGTCAAGCCGGAACGCCTTCTGGGCTCACGGGCTGGGGCAGGCGGCGCCTACCGTTCGCAGAAAACCGGCTAGTGCTCGGACATCTCTCCGCCCTGCCCCATCTCCAGCCGGGCACCTTGCCTTCGCTGGGCGTTGTGGCGGCCTGGCTGGGCCTGATGTACCTCTTGCGGTACACGGGTTACACTATCGCGCTGCTTAGCCTGGCCGCGACCTGGCTGCACGAAATGTCCCACTTCGTTTTTGGGTTCTTGCTTCGTGCAAAACCTGTGTCCTTCTCCATGATGCCGGTACGGGCCGGCAACCAGTGGGTTCTCGGGTCTGTCGGCTTTGCCAACCTCAACATCTGGAACGCAGCCTTTGTGGCGTTTGCCCCGCTTACCCTGATATTTGTAGGTGCCGGCACCTTTCAGATCTGGCTGGTTCCTGCTTATCTATCAGGAAACTACGTCGAATGCGCAGGGTTCGGGTACCTGGTGGCTTGCTGCCTTTTCGGCTGCCTGCCTTCCAGCGTGGACGTTCGCGCAGGCGCTGCCTCCGCCCTGATGTACGGTACCATCCTGCTCAGTCTGCTGCTCGCATTCCGTTGAGGACCGCTCCCCTGCGCAAGGGTGTGAGCTCAGTTCACACCCTTCTGTTCCACCAGCCGCTATGCTGGGCAAGCTCACAAGGCCCGACTCGGGGCGGACTGGTACTGTGCCAGAATGACCCGGTGCGCGACAAGCCCCGCCGTTCAGGGCGGGGAAGGATAGCGCGGACGGCATGGCCGTCCTTGAGTTTCAGTGGGGTGTCTGCTGCTGTTCGATGTACTGTCGCACGATGGAAATCGGCGCACCGCCACAGGATGAGGCGAAGTAGGACGGCGACCACAGCACGCCTTTCCAGTAGCGTTTCTGAATATCTGGCCGCTCCTTACGCAGCAGACGACTGGACACGCCTTTGAGGCTGTTCACGAGGTTGGAGATAGCCACCTTCGGCGGATATTCCACCAACAGGTGAACGTGATCGTCCTCGCCGTCCATCTCGATCAGTTGCGCCTCGAAGTCGGCGCAGGTTTTGGTGAAGATGATGCGCAGCCGATCGATGGCGTCGCCGTCGAACACTTTGCGGCGATACTTCGCCACAAAGACCAAGTGAACGTGCATATTGAAAACGCAATGCCGCCCGTGCCTTATATCGTTGTCATCGCTCATAGACCAAGAGTATAATTCACGACATGCAACGTCTCCAAGCCTTCAAATTTGAACTCATGCCGACCGGCGAACAGCAGCACCAGATGCGCCGCTTCGCCGGATCGTGCCGGTTCGTGTTCAACAAGGCGCTGGCGTTGCAGAAAGAGCGCTACGAGCAAGGCGAGAAGAATCTCGGCTATGCGGGCCTGTGCAAGCTGCTCACCGAGTGGCGCAACGACACGGAAACCGTGTGGCTGGCTGTTGCGCCAGTGCATCCGCTGCAACAGACGCTCAAGGACTTGGAACGGGCGTATTCCAACTTCTTCGCCAAGCGGGCCGATTTCCCGCGTTTCAAGAAGAAAGGCCGGTCGGACAGTTTCCGCTATCCCGATGCGAAACAGACCAAGCTCGATCAGGGCAACGGGCGCGTGTTCCTGCCCAAGCTCGGCTGGATGCGCTACCGCAACAGCCGGGAAGTGCTGGGCACGGTCAAGAACATCACTGTGTCGCAGAACAGCGGGAAGTGGTCCGTGTCGATCCAGACCGAGCGAGAGGTTTCGCAGCCCATTCCGACCGGCGATGCGGTTGGCATCGACATGGGCGTGGCGCGGTTCGCTACGCTCTCGGACGGCACGTTCGTAGCCCCGCTCAACAGCTTCAAGCGGCACGAGGACAGGCTGCGCAAGGCGCAGCAGTCCATGAGCCGCAAACAGAAGTTCAGCAGCAACTGGAAAAAGGCGAAGGCCAGAGTCCAGCGTATCCATTCCCGTATCGGCAACGCCCGCCGCGACTTCCTGCACAAAGCCACGACCACGATCAGCCAAAACCACGCGATGGTGTGTATCGAGGACTTGCAGGTTCGGAACATGTCGGGATCGGCGGCGGGAACCACCGAGAAACCGGGCCGTAACGTTCGGGCCAAGTCAGGCCTGAACAAGGCCATCCTCGATCAAGGCTGGTTCGAGTTCCGCCGCCAACTGGATTACAAGCTGGCGTGGAACGGCGGCTGGCTTGTCGCCGTGCCGCCGCAGTACACCAGCCGGACATGTCCGTGCTGCGGCCACGTGTCGGCGGACAACCGCAAGACGCAGGCGCAATTCCTCTGCGTCGAATGCGGCTTCGAGGAAAACGCCGATGTAGTCGGCGCGATCAATGTTTTAAGGGCGGGACACGCCCGGTTCGCCTGTGAAGTGAGCGGTGCGGTAATGCCGCCAGCAGCAGGAACCCACCGAAGCGACTCAGGTGTGGCTCAATGCCGCGCCTGAGCGCCGTAGGAATCTCCGGCCTTCAGGCCGGGGAGGATGTCAAGAAATGGAAACGGCCACTAGAGTGGCCGTTGATTTAGGCAGACAACATCTCAGACGACATGGGTACTTTCGTCCGTAGTCCTCGTCGTCTGCCAGCTGGGGCCATGGGGAGGCGCCACAATCCCCCCGGGTCTTCTATGTCGAATAAGGCCTGGTACCACAGGCCAGACGCCTAAGAACACCCCCCCTAATTTAATATAGCAATCCAGCCAGCGGGCGCTGCGCGGCTCTTCAGGCCGCTTTAATGTGATAGTGGCGCATATCCTTGCGCTATACTATAATGCCATGCGTCCGCATGGTAAGGACAGCTAACTAAGAAGGAGAAAGAGATGAGCGACGTGCAAAAATTTGAAGCCCTGCGCGAAAAGCTGGGTGTGCTGAACACCCAGCGCACCCGGCTTGAAACCCGAGCCGAGGCGGCCAAGGCCGAATACAACGCCCTGGCAGCCGAGGCTCAGGAAAAATATGGCACCGCCGACCTGGATGGCTTGCGCGCTAAGTTGCGCGAAATTCAGGCCGCGAACGAAGCCAGCCTGGCCCAGTTCGAAGACAGCATCGGGAAGTATGCCGAGGAGCTGGCCGCCATCAGCCAGTCGGTGAAGTGATGGGCGCCCAAGAGCGCGTACTACGCGCGAAATCCGATCTGGCTCACCTTGAAGGACGTAAAGCGGCCCTTCAGGCCGAATCCGACGGGCTGGCGACGGCCATTGGTGCTGCTCGTGCCCGACTGGAACTTCGTCCCGAGGTGGATGCTGTGCTGTTGACCCTGCAGGAACGCAGTCACCAGCGTACGGTGGGCATGTATGAGCAGTTGCTGACGAAGCTGCTGCAGGAAGTGCTGCCTAACGAAACAAAGGCTATCGGCGTGGATCTGTCCACAAGCAGCGGTCAGTCCACCGTGTCTTTTATGGTGGAGCGTCGTCCCGACGGTCAGCGAGAAGACCTGCTGGCCGGCAGTGGAGGCAGCGTGGCAAACGTAGTGTCCGCGGGACTGCGCTTTATCGCGTTATCCAGGACTGGGCTACGCCGCTTCGTGGTATTCGACGAGGCCGACTGTTGGCTGGCCCCTACCCGGGTCAGTGCATTCGCCAACG
>JAJYEK010000279.1 GCA_021785795.1 Pseudomonadota bacterium | reverse complement strand
ATCTGCGCCGATATTTGGCAGCCCACATGCCGACGCCTCCAACAGAGCTATTCCCAGCCCTTCTTCCACGGAGGCCAGCACATTGATATCGATCACCTGCTGGAAATAATCGATGGCGCGCTCCACATATCCGGTAAAGATTATCCGGCCCTCCAGGCCGCGGGCTCGCACCATCTCCTCAATCCGCTTTCTTTCCGGCCCTTCTCCTACGAGAATCAGCCGAAGATTATCCAGTTCCTGGCACGCCAGGCCAAACGCTGCAACGAGCACATCATGCCGCTTCAGCTTCGTAAATGCGCTGACTTGTCCAATGACCACATCCGTATCCGAAATGGCATGAAACCTGCGCAACGAATCTTCTCTTCGGATAAGCGGCTGGAAATCAGATGTGTTCACGCCATTAAATACCACTTCGCCAGTGATGCCCGCCTTTCCGTAAGAATAATCGCTCGTAAATTTGCTAGGAAAAATCACGTGATTGGCATACCTGACAAGGTACAGGTAATAGTATCTTCTTGCGGAGACATGATGGAGATGACACAGCACTGGAATGTTAAGCAGCTTTGCCACTGGCACAGCCGTCTGGCACGGAAGGCCGCCGTTGCAATAGATAAGGTCGATCCTTTCTTCCCTGATTATCTTCCCGAACATCCACAGTGATTTCAGGTAACGCAACAGGGGCAAGGTCGTCCCCGTCCCGTCGATCATGATTTCATGCATGTCGAACAGGAATGTTCTGATATTGCACTTTCGAGCCTCATTAACAAGCGCTTCATTCGTGCAAACGAGGATCGGGTCGATCCGCCTGCCATTGATATTTCTAAGAAGAGCCAGCAGGCACTGCTCCATCCCACGAATCTGGTTGCCACCCTTGTGAATAAACAGGATTTTCGTAGACTCGTGCGTTCGCTGTTCAGCCATTTTCATCGCACCAACGACCT
Source organism: Pseudomonadota bacterium (assembly GCA_021785795.1). Next base: position 2,132 of record JAJYEK010000279.1, on the reverse strand, counting down.
GTACATCCGGATATTGGACCAGAGTTTTCCCTCGTCGCACGGACCGTATGCCCCGCTGCCGCATAATCGTATTACTCCAGCCGTGCCCACGACGCTGTCGCGCCGCTTGTCATGAAGCGATGAGGCCGACACTTGCAGCCGTTAATCCACAGATATCCGAACGACTCCTTGGGCGGGACAATGGGCTTTTTGTCTCCGGTTTTTGGACGACAGGACTCCCAACGCATTTTGGCCATCGGTGACGGTGGTTTTCATTGTGCGGAAGCGGGTTGTGTAAGATTCTTGATGACGGATCACCAATCGCATGCGAGTCGTGCGTAATTGATCCTGAACATCAAAGCGAGCATCTCGTACATAAGCGCGCGGCATGACAACATGCCAAAGGGAATTGCCACCCACAGCAAGCTGTCGCCATGCCCAGACTTGCAGGAAACCGCTACCCCATGCGCCCAACGCTGAACACGCCGCTCAATCAGTCGAGCCAATGGACCGAAGGAGATCCCCCTATCAAGCTCATCTGCATAGTTATAAATTCATCGTCAAACATTCCCTGTGCCCTAAACATCCCGGATCACCAAGACGATAACGCCGAAAAAAACCAATCTTCTACATATATGTAGTATGGCTTGTGCAAACAGAACGCATGCAATGGATCTCCTCGCTCACAGTGCAAAAGTGATCCTCACGCGTTCGAACTGCTGCCAGAACCGCTTTCTGGCTACGAATTCTGCAGAATAACCTGTCCGTCATCAGGGCCAGAAAAACGCAGGTCGGCAAGTACTATGCGGCCGCCCTCTTTCATCCCGGATGTGATGCGGATTCAGGCCCAAGAAGCTATTTTCAGAATAGCATAGAGGCCCACAAAGGCCAACGCCGCCGCGACGACATCATCGAGCATGATCCCGAACCCGCCCTTCACATGATGATCCACCCATCCGACCGGACCGTGCTTGACGATGTCGAACAAACGGAACATTCCGAACGCAATGGTCTGGGTGAGCCAACCCGTCCGCTGCGGAAAAACTCCGTCCACAGCGCACAGCACGAGCCACATGGCGACGACCTCATCGAGCGCCAACTGCGGAGGATCCGGCACCTGCAGTTCGCGCGCACCGCTTTCACAGGCCCAGATTCCGGCCGCAAACGCGACACCGATCAGGGCGCCACGCAGCGGCAAAGACAGACGTCTTAGCAGCACATCATAGGTCAACCACCCCATCAGGCTGCCTGCAGTGCCCGGTGCAACAGGCGAAAGGCCGGCACCGAATCCGGTAGCCAGAAACAACACAGGGCTTCGAAGCGCCCGCTTCCAGAGTGGCGATGTTTCCCGCATCGAGACGATATCCGGTTCTGATTGACGAAATGGCCGGCCGCAGACCCATCAAACCATGCCAGCGTCGGCGACGGAGGCGGGCAGTAACCGGATCTGGCATCCCGATGATACAAGAAAAACCGACCCGGTGCCGGTCCCGTATTCGTCGCCGGTGATCATTCAACCAGCCGATACCCCACTCCCGTCTCGGTGACAAGATGTTGCGGCTGGGCTGGGTCGGATTCGAGCTTCTGGCGCAAATGAGCCATGTAGGTCCGCAGATAATGGCTGTTGTCCACGTGCGCCGGGCCCCAGACTTCCCGGAGCAGCTGGCGATGCGTAAGCACCTTTCCGGCGTTGCGGATGAGCACGCCCAGAAGCCGATATTCCGTGGAAGTCAGATGAACCTCCACGCCGGCACGGAACACCTGACGCATCTTCAGATCGACCCTCACCTCGCCGAAGCGGATTTCAGAATTCTCCGTTGCGCCGGGCACGGCGGCATATCTGCGCAACACCACGCGTATGCGCGCCAGCAGTTCACCGACTCCGAACGGCTTGGTGAGATAATCATCTGCGCCAGCGTCCAGTGCATCGATCTTTCCTGCCTCCCCGGTCCGTGCTGAAAGCACGACAATCGGCAACTCTGTCCAGTTGCGCAGATCGCGTATCACGTCGACACCGTCCATGTCAGGCAGGCCGAGATCGAGAATCAGCAGATCGGGCTTGCGCGTGGCGACTTCGACCAGCGCCTGCCGACCGTTGTCCACCTCATAGACCACGAATCCCTCGGCTTCGAGCGATGTGCGCAAGAACCTCC
>JAJYEK010000007.1 GCA_021785795.1 Pseudomonadota bacterium | reverse complement strand
AGGGCTTTTTTCGCATGAGCAACAACGGCAGCATCGACTATACGCGGGCCGGCGCATTTGGCGTGGACAGCCAGGGCTACATATCCAACAGCAGCGGCCAACACCTCACTGGTTATCTCGCGAATTCCACCGGCAGCATCACGGGTGCTCTCGGCGATCTTCAGATCAATACCGCCGATATCGCGCCGAACGCCACGCAGAACGTCACGGTCGGAGTCAACCTGAACGCAGCCGATACCGTGCCGACGCTGGCGTTTGATCCGACTAACTCGGCGACCTACAACAATGCCACGTCGACGACCGTATATGATTCGCTGGGCGCGACGCACATGGCGACGATGTACTACGTCAAAACCGGGTCCAACGCCTGGAATACCTACCTGTATGTGGATGGTGTCTCGCGCGGCGGTCCGGACGCCCTGGGGTTCACCGCGACCGGGGCGCTGGCCACGATCAATGGAACTGCGGTTCCGCCGTCAACCATCAACTACGCCTCGTTCAGCCCTGGGTCGGGCGCGGCCAACATGACGCTGAAGCTGGACTACGGCCAGACCACGCAGTTTGGCAGTTCGTTCGGGGTCAATTCACTTACTCAGGACGGGTACACGACCGGCCAGCTGACCGGTGTGACCATCGACAGCGGCGGCGTCGTGAATGCGAATTACAGCAACGGCCAGTCCCGGGCCGAAGGCCAGGTTGTGCTCACCAATTTTGCCAATCCGCAGGGACTGAATCCGCTCGGCAACACGACATGGGCCGAGACCACCGCTTCCGGCGTGCCTCTGACCGGTGCCCCCGGGACTGCGAGTCTGGGCGCCGTTCAGTCGGGGGCGCTGGAGCAGTCGAACGTCAACCTGACCGAGCAACTGGTGAACATGATCACCGCGCAGCGCAACTTCCAGGCGAACGCAAAGATGATCTCTACCCAGGAAACCATAGACCAGACCATCATCAACATGCGCTAGCGGTCACCGCCCGCAGGTAATTGACTATGGATCACATGCTGTATGTCGCGATGAACGGAGCAAGCCAGATCATGCTTGCCGAGGCAGCGAACGACAACAATCTGGCCAACGCCAATACGGTCGGCTTTATGTCCGACCTAGAGGCGTTCCGGGCGATGCCGGTATACGGGCCCGGATATCCCACCCGGGTCTATGCCATGGAGGAGCGTCCGGGAATCGATATGAAACCGGGGATCATCAGGTCCACCGGCCGGTCCCTGGACGTCGCCGTCGACGGCAACGGATTCATCGCTGTGCAGGCCCCGGACGGAAGCGAGGCGTACACGCGCGCGGGAAATCTGGAGATCTCTGCAAACGGATTGCTCATGACGGGCGCGGGCTATCCGGTGATCGGAAACAGCGGTCCGATTGCCATCCCTCCCTCGCAAAAGATCTCGATTGGCGCCGATGGCACCATTTCCGTGGTTCCGTTGGGGCAGACGCCCGACACCATGGCTGTGATCGACCGCATCAAGCTCGTCGATCCCCCGGCGGATACCCTGGTGAAGGGCAGCGATGGCCTGATCCACCTGGCAAGCGGAGGCAGCGCGCCGGCGGACGCAAGCGTGCATCTGGTGTCGGGAAGCATCGAGTCGAGCAATGTCAATGTCGTGGACGCCATGGTCAACATGATCGCCCTGGCGCGCCAGTTCGAGATGCAGGTAAAGATGATGCATACATCGCAGCAAAATGATCAGAGCGCCGCGCAGATCATGGCCCTGTGAGAACAGACGTGCCGACCAGGGCAGAGCTGCAAGGCATTTGGAGCGTACCGCCGGCGCCGCGCGCCGCGGGGTCCGACGGAACGCTGTGCATAAACTGTCAGAGAATCAAGACGAGGTAATACAATGGATCCGGCACTCTGGATAGCCAAGACCGGCCTGGATGCGCAGCAGATGCGCATGGCGGTAATTTCAAACAATCTTGCCAACGTCAACACTACCGGCTTCAAGCGTGACCGGGCGGTGTTCGAGGATTTGCTCTACCAGACCGTACGCCAGCCTGGCGCACAGTCGACGCAGAATACCCAGTTGCCATCGGGACTCATGCTCGGTACCGGCGTGCGTCCGGTTGCCACGGAAAAGCTCTTTACCCAGGGCAACCTGATCCAGACCGGTAATCCGCTCGATGTTGCGATCAATGGCAGCGGCTTCCTTCAGGTGCTGCAGCCCGACGGAACCCTGGCCTACACCCGCGACGGCACACTGCAGGTGAATTCCCAGGGACAGCTGGTCACCTCCAGCGGTTACGTGATACAGCCCTCCATAACCATACCGGCCAACACCCAGAGCATTACTATTGGCACTGACGGCACGGTGTCCGCGCAGATCGCGGGCACCGCCACACCCAACCAGCTGGGCTCGCTGCAGCTGGCGAATTTCATCAATCCGCCTGGACTCGAACCCGTGGGCGACAACCTGTACGTGCAGACTGCGGCCAGCGGCACCCCGCAGACCGGCACGCCCGGCTTGAACGGCCTGGGAACGTTGGTCCAGGGTTCGCTGGAGAGCTCCAACGTCAATGTGGTTCAGGAAATGGTCGACATGATCGAAACCCAGCGCGCCTACGAAATGAATTCCAAGGCGATCGCTACGAGCTCTCAGATGCTGCAGTTCCTGACGAGCAATCTCTGATGCGCAGGTAGGAGCGCAGGGCCGATGAGAACCATGAGAAAACGCGGGCTGATCCCGGCAGTCCTGGTGATGGCGACGCTTGCCGGCTGCGCCACGGCGCCGAGCAAAATGCCCGACTATGCCGCCACGGTGCCGGCGCAGCCTGTGGCCGATGCGAATCCGGGTGCAATCTACCAGCCCGGACAGGGCATGGATCTGTTCGCCGACACGCGCGCGCACCGTGTCGGCGATGTGCTAACCGTAGTGCTCCTGGAGAGCACCAGCGCAAGCAAGACCGCAGCCACCGATACCGCCAAGGACACCAGTGTCACGCTTCCGACACCGACGATACTGGGTGGCGGAGTCACACACAATGGGCAAGACATCCTGGGTACCAACATCGCGGACAGCCAGAAGTTCAGCGGCAAGGGCGACAGTAGTCAGGACAATACCCTGACCGGCAACATCGCCGTTACCGTAACCCAGGTCCTGCCGAACGGCAACCTCATCATCAACGGTGAGAAGTTGCTCACCCTCAACCAGGGTACGGAAAAGATCCGTATCAGCGGCATCGTGCGGCCCCAGGATATCCAGTATGACGATACTGTGTTATCGACCAAGGTAGCGGACGCGCGGATCGTCTATACGGGAAGCGGGGCGGTAGCCGATTCCAACTCCATGGGCTGGCTGGCGCGCTTCTTCAACAGCAGCTGGTGGCCATTTTGAGCACCGTGGCCGGCGACCGGGACAAACAGATGCACATACCAACGCGTAGAATCGTCGTAGAGATGCTGGTTGCGGTGCTGCTTGTGACAGCGGCCGCGGCCGCGCATGCCGACCGCATCAAGGACCTGACATCGATTGCGGGAGTGCGCAGCAATCATCTGGTCGGCTACGGTCTGGTCGTGGGTCTCGATGGCACCGGGGATCAGACCACCCAGACGCCCTTCACGACCCAGAGCCTGGAGAGCATGCTGGCGCGCTTCGGCGTGAACGTGCCCGCCAATGTCGATCCGCAGCTCAAGAATGTCGCTGCGGTAATGGTAGACGCCGAGCTGCCGCCCTTTGCAAAGCCGGGCCAGTCGATCGACATCACGGTATCGTCGATCGGCAACGCCACCAGCCTGCGTGGCGGCACCCTTCTGATGACTCCGCTGAAGGGTGCCGACGGCAGGGTCTATGCAATCGCCCAGGGCAACCTCGTAGTCGGAGGGTTCACGGCATCCGGCAAGGATGGATCGAAAATCATGGTCAACATTCCGAGTGCCGGTACGATTCCCGACGGAGCGACAGTGGAGCGGACGGTGCCGAACGGCTTCGGGCTGGGCGACAGCCTGACGCTCGACCTCAATACTGCCGACTACACCACGGCAGAGCGGGTTGCCCAGGCGATCAACAAATCGATCGGTCCCGGTACCGCCAGTCCGCTGGACGGAGGCTCGGTACGGGTACGGGCGCCTGTGAGCGATGCGCAGCGGGTTGCGTTTCTTTCGGTGGTCGAGAACCTGAAAGTGCACCCGGCGTCCCCGCCCGCACGGGTCATCATCAATGCCCGGACCGGCACGGTGGTCATCGGCCAGCATGTGCGGGTAACCGCAGCGGCCGTCGCGCACGGGGACCTGACAGTAACGATCACCGAGCGCCCCCAGGTGAGCCAGCCGGCGCCCCTGTCGGGAGGTACCACCACGGTGGTGCCGAGATCCCAAATCAAAGTGACGCAGTCAGGCAGGCGGATGTTCCTGTTCAAACCGGGCGTATCGCTGGCCTCGATTGTTCGTGCGGTCAACCAGGTTGGCGCGGCTCCCGGGGACATCGTGGCCATACTCGAGGCCCTGCACGCCGCCGGTGCCCTGCGTGCCCAGCTCATCGTCATATAGGGCGCGGGGCGCGCCAGATGTTGTCCCGGAACAGTTCAGGAAAATCGGCCGGAGATTGAAGCTAAATGGTTGACTTGATACCCGACATAAATGTCTATACCGATTTCCAGGGTCTGGACCAGCTGAGTGCTGCCATCAAGAAGGATGGAGACACCAAGCAGAACTTGCGCGAAGTGGCGGACCAGTTCGAGGCCCTGTTCACGCAGATGATGCTCAAGAGCATGCGCAAAGCCGATTTCGGCGATTCGCTTTTCGGCGGCAGGCAGGTGAATTTCTATCAGGACATGTACGACAACCAGCTGGCCATGATTCTGTCAGAGGGGCGCGGCCTGGGCCTCGCGGACATGCTCGTCAAGCAATTGAGCGGCGGCATGCAGGGGACGGGCAAGCCTGCGGATGCGGCAAAAGCGGATGCGCTCTCGGAGGTGCTGCCGCCCAAGCCAAACCCCAAGAAATTCGTACGGACATTATGGCCCCAGGCGGTCAACGCCGCCCGCGAAGTGGGCGTGTCGCCGGTGGTTCTGCTAGCCCAGGCCGCGCACGAAACCGGCTGGGGACAGTCGATTCCCCTGATGCCCGATGGCGGTTCCAGCTTCAATCTGTTTGGCATCAAGGCCGATGCTGGCTGGAGCGGGCCCAGCACGACCGTGCCGACGCTCGAGTATGTTGATGGCGTGGCGGAGCGCCGCACCGCCGCATTTCGGGCCTACGGTTCCTACGCCCAGAGTTTCAGCGACTATGTGCAGTTTCTGAAGGACAACCCGCGCTACGCCCAGGCGCTCAATAGTGCCGCTGACCCATCTGCGTTCGTCGATGCGCTCCAGAAGGCTGGCTATGCCACGGACCCAGGCTACGCGCGCGAGATCGAAGCAGTGCTGTCGAGCGGAACGCTGCGCAGCGCGATCGCGGATCTAAAGTTGTCGTCAAAGGTGCCGCTAAACATATGAGGAGCCACCAGATGCCCTGTTCCCTCATGCCCACCCGGGCGGTGGCATCGAACGATCCTGCCCTAGGAGACTGATCGATGGCAAGCGGAGACATGCTTGGCCCGGCGGTATCCGGGCTGCTCGCGTTTCAGACGGAAATGGCGACTATCGGCAACAACATCGCCAACGTCAATACGCCTGGCTACAGCCGTGAGCGCGTGCAGCTTACGCCGAGCCCTCCCCAGTACACGGGTGCCGGCTACATCGGTACCGGCGTGCAGGTGTCGAGTGTCCAGCGGATCTACGATCAGTACCTTGCCGGGCAGTTGAACAGCGCCACGTCGGCCAATAGCCAGCTGCAGAACTATTCCCAGCTTGCCACCCAGGTCGGCAATCTGCTCGCAGACCCGCAGGCAGGACTCTCGCCCAATCTGCAAAGTTTCTTCAATGCCGTCCAGGGCGTTGCCAGCGATCCCTCGTCTACCTCTGCGCGCCAGGTCATGCTCAGCCAGGGGCAGTCGCTCGTAAGCAACTTTCAGTACCTGGATAGCCAGCTCACGAGCCTCGGCAGCGGCGTCAATACCCAGATCACCAATAGCGTCAACCAGATCAACAGCCTGGCGACCTCCATCGCCAAGCTGAACGGACAAATCACGCAGCTCCAGGGCACGGCCGGCGGACAGCAGCCGAACACCTTGCTCGACCAGCGTGACGAGCTCATCAACCAGCTGTCGCAGCAGGTAGCCGTCACGACGGTACCGCAGACGGACGGCTCCGTGAATGTGTTCATCGGCAACGGCCAGTCGCTGGTGATGGGCTCGACTGCGATTCCCCTTAGTGTCGTTCCCAATACCTACGACGCGACGCGCTCCGAGGTCGGTTATACCGTCGGCGGCGTAACCACCGACATATCGAACCAAATTACCGGCGGCACGCTGGGTGGAGCGCTGGCTTTCCGGGACCAGGTTCTCAATCCGTCCGAGAATGCCTTGGGCCAGGTTGCGATCGGGCTGGCCGCAACATTCAATGCGCAGAGCCGCCTGGGCATGGATCAGAACGGAAACATCAACCAGAATTTTTTCAACACCATAGACCAATCGAGTCCGCAGGTGCTGCCGAGCAGCACCAATACCGGATCGCCGCCGGCGACCATCGGCGCCACCGTCACCGACGTATCCGCGCTGACCACCAGCGACTACCGTCTGGATCGCACCGCCACCGGGTACACGCTTACCCGGCTCTCCGACAATACCGTTACGAATCTAACGAACTTCCCGGGGGCGCCTCAGACGGTCGATGGCGTCACGTTGAGCCTCGCTTCTGGAACCATCGCCGTGGGCGACAGCTTCATGATCGAGCCGACGCGCACGGCCGCGGCCAACATCGGCTTGGCAATTTCTAGCACCAGCCAGATCGCAGCGGCAGCGCCGATCAGCACTGCTGTCGCCACGAACGCGAGCGGGGTGCCGACCAACCAGGGTACGGGGGCGATCAGCGCCGGCAGCGTCAGCAATACCACGAATCTGCCGCTGTCCGGAGCCATCACGCTCACCTACGACGCCAGTACCCAGCAGTTCAATGTCACCGGCGGTCCCGGAGGTACGCTGGCCTACAATCCGGCTACCGACAGCGGCGGAAAGCAGTTTAGCTTCCCGACCTATGGGGGTGCGACCTTCACAATCTCCGGTGTTCCGGCCAACGGCGACAGCTTCGTCATATCCAATAACGCCAACGCCGTCAGCGACAACCGCAATGCGCTGGCACTTGCGGGCCTGGCCACGCAGTCCACGCTGGCGAACGGCACGGCCAGCTACAACGGCGCCTATAGCGATCTCATCGCCAACGTCGGGACCCAGACGCAGAATGCCAACACCAGCAGCACCGCCCAGCAGGCCGTGCTCAACCAGGTGACGCAGCAGGTCAATTCCGTGTCCGGCGTCAATCTCGACCAGGAAGCGGCCAGCCTGGTGCAGTACCAGCAGGCCTATCAGGCGGCGGCGCAAATGATATCCACTTCATCGTCACTGTTTCAGACCCTGATCGCGGCCGTGGGAGGGCATTGATCCATGCGCATCTCGACCAGCCAGATCTATAACCAGAGCGTCAACGCGATGCTCACCGAACAGAACCAACTGAACCAGACGGAACTGCAGCTATCCAGCGGCAAAAGTATTTTGACTCCGTCAGACAACCCGGCCGGGTCGGCCCAGATCGTCAATCTCAACCAGTCGATATCCACGACCAACCAGTATCAGACCAATGCCAGTGCCGCAAATTCGCGCCTCAGTCTCGAAGGCAGTACGCTCACCAGTGTCACCAATCTGCTGCAGAGCCTGCGATCGCTGGCGGTGGAGGCCAACAACTCCACCCAGTCGAGCAGTTCGCGTGCCGATATCGCGCAGCAGGTGAGCCAGGGGCTGCAGCAACTGGTCGCGCTGGCGAATACCCAGGATGCCAACGGCGAATACATCTTTGCAGGCTACCAAGGGAAGAGCCAGCCGTTTATCACGGATCCGTCGGGAAACGTGATCTACAATGGCGGTCAGAACAGCCGCTATCTGCAGATCGGTCCTACAACCCAGGTTGCCTTCGGTGACCCCGGCACCGCAGTATTCGAGGCGGTGCCCAACGGAAACGGAACCTTCGCCACGGCAGCGAGCGCATCGAACACAGGCTCCGGGGTTATTGATACCGGCAGCACCACAGGCACGTTTGTGCCCGACACCTATACCATCGCATTCAGCCAGGCAACGTCGACCAGCCCGATCACCTACTCCGTCACCGGGGCCGCAAGTGGCGTCGTGGCGAGCGGTACCTATACCAGCGGGAACAACATAAGCTTCAATGGCGCGCAAGTGAGCATCAGCGGCACGCCAGCCAACGGAGACACCTTCACGGTGGCTCCGAGCCAGGACCAGAGCGTGTTCGCCACGCTGCAGAACCTGGTCAATTCGCTGAACAGCAATGCTGCCACCCCGTCTGACCAGGCGCAGATCAATACGGGCATCACCCGCTCGATTTCCGAGATCGATCAGGCGCTGAACACCATCAATCAGACCAGCGCCAAGGTCGGGGCGAGGCTCAATACGGTCACCGACCAGCAGAATACCAACCAGAGCTACAGCAACGGCCTGCAGCAGACGCTGTCCGGAGTCCAGGACCTGAATTACGCCTCGGCCATCAGCCAGCTGAGCCAGGAGCAGCTGGCGCTGCAGGCGGCGCAGGAGGCATTTGCCAAGGTGCAGGGAATGTCGCTGTTCAATTACCTGCGCTGATTGGCTGTCGAACCGTTTCCCGCCGCCGTCAAGGCGGCGCGGGCCGTGCTTTGCCCAAGCCGCTGATTTTGGGCGTAGAAACTCCCGCTTTTCCTTCCCTGTTCCCGGGCTAAAGTTTTCCAACCAGCCTCCGATAACTTGAGCGGAAGCGGCGGTATTCCGGCCCTGCCGAAAACAGGAGCCGGACCTACCCCGCCAGAACCCAAACCGCTCCGGGAGGTACCCGGGGCCAAAGGAGAAGCCCCATGGCCTTAGTCATCAACACCAACATGCTGTCGCTTAATGCCCAGACCAATCTGGGCAAAACCCAGAACTCATTGGCGACGGCGATGCAGCGCCTGTCTTCGGGCCTGCGCATCAACAGCGCCGCTGACGATCCGGCGGGTCTCGCGATTGCCAATCTGCTGACGACCCAGGTCAATGGTCTGAACCAGGCGTTACAGAACGTCAGCAATGCCACCTCGCTCTCCCAGACGGCTGATGGCGCCCTGACCCAGATCACGAACGCGCTGCAGACGGTCCGCCAGCTTGCGGTGCAGGCGGCCGACGCCTCCAACTCCCCGAGTGACCGCGCGGCACTCAACCAGGAAGTGCAGCAGCAGATCGCGGAAATCAACCAGATCGCGACCCAGACATCGTTCAACGGCCAGAACCTCCTCGACGGAAGCTTCGGCAACGCCCAGTTCCAGGTGGGCGCCAACGCCGGACAGACCATCAACCTCAACCTGAGCACCGGCGTGCGCACCGACCAGATCGGCCAGATCGCCGACGCGACGGGTTCGGCGGTATCGACCACAGCACTGGGCGGGACCGAAACGATACAGGTTGGCAGCAATCCGGCCGTAACGATTGCCGCGTCGCTTGCCGGTCCCGCGGGTGCGGCCGCCGGCGAGACGGCCTACAGCGCCTTCGCCAAGGCCACGGCGATCAACAATTCCGGCGTCAGCGGGTTGACCGCAACGGCCAGCACCAGCGAGACGACCGCCTTCACGACCACCTCGGGGAACTCGGGCAACACCTACTCGCTGACCATCAATGGCCAGACGGTCTACTCGAATTACGATCTGTACGGGAACGGACCGCTGACCGGAAGCGATGTCGCCAACCAGATCAACACCTACTCGAACTCCACCGGGGTCACCGCATCGTTCAACTCTGCGACCGGCCAGATGACGCTGTCCGCGGCTGATGGGCGTGACATCATCGCCAGCCAGACGCTCGGCGGTGGCGCCAGCGGCGGAGCCGCGAACCTGGCAAGCCTGGCGGGCGGCACCAGCGCACCCAACAACTGGGCATCGGCCTTTACGCAAGTCACCGGTCTCGGTACCAACGATTATTATGTGACCGTCAACGGGACGAACGTCGCCGTTACCCCCACCAGCGGGTCGGTCAGCGGTTCGGCAGTGGCCGCGGCAATCAATGCCAATGCCACGCTGTCAGCTGCCGGGGTCACGGCCAGCTACAGTGCCACGACCGGCGACCTCACGCTGAGCTCGAAGAGCGGCGCGGCGATCACGGCGGCTCAGGGGATGCCGAGCGCGGCCTCCGGCGGAGACTCCAGCTTCAGCCCGATCGTGCAGTCGTCACCGTTCACGACCGTGACCGGCCTCACCGCGACGGATTCCTACACGGTGGGTAAGGTCAATGGCCAGGCCATCACGCTCGCGGCGGATGCGAGCGGCCAGATCACGGCATCCGAGCTTGTGACCGCGATCAACGGCACGACCGGCGTGAATGCAGTCGCGAGCGTCGATGCGAGCGGCAATGTCGTGCTGACTTCGACCAATGGTCAGGCCATCACCGCCAGCTTCGGGTCCTCCAGCGCCACCGGCACCTACGTTGCCAATGAAATCTACAACAACACCACGAGCGCTGTCACAACCACCACCGGCATGGGCGCCAGCGGCTGGGTCAACACAGCGGTGAATACGGGTGGGTCGACCGAGGTCGGCGGGGATGTGACTGGGACGCTGTCGCTGAGTGCCAGCAGCAACATCGTCATCACCGGGCAGGCAGCCGATCTGGGCTTTGGAGGCGCGTCAGGTACGGCGAGCAACTCCACCATCGCCCAGGATTCGACGACCCTGAGCAACGTCAATGTGCTGACGGTAGCCGGCGCCAATGACGCGATCAAGCGCGTGGATTCGGCGCTGCAGTCGGTCGACAGCCTGCAGGCAACGTTTGGCGCGATCCAGAACCGCTTCCAGCTGATCTCTGCCAATCTTCAGACGGCGGTGGATAACCAGACTGCGGCACGCAGCGCCGTTCAGGATGCGAACTTCGCGGCGGAAACTGCGAATCTCACCCGCGCGGAAGTGCTGCAGCAGGCCGGTATTGCAATGCTGGCCCAGGCCAACGCCCAGCCGCAGCAGATCCTGGCGCTGCTGAAGTAACGTGGAGTAACAGGAAGGAGCCTTCAGACGGGGATGTCGCTGCAAGCAGTAAGTCGCCAGCCCGGAGCATTCCAGTGCTCCGGGCTGGTGGCCGCAGTCCCTGAAGGAGCAAAGCCATGCCCGTAGATTCCGTTACGTCCGTGCCCAATGTCCCGCCGCTGCCGAACGCGGCGCCTGGAACGCAGCCGCGGCAAGAATTGCCGGGCAGCGGCCAGACACCTCCGCCGGCATTGCCGGGAAGCCAGCCCAGCACCGCCGACCTGGCTCAGGCGGTAGGGCACCTGAACGGCTACGTGCAGAACATGCAGCGCGAGCTCGAGTTCCGGGTGGACCGTCAAACGCACCGGGTGATCGTCACAGTCGTGGATTCCCGGACGCACGAGGTCATCCGCCAGATTCCCTCGGAAGAAGTCCTGGCCATTGCGCACGCCTTGGACGGAGTGCAGGGGTTGATCGTACGGACCAAGGCCTAGTTGGTCCTGATTTTGCAATGTGCCGGTAGGCCCGCGACACCGGGGCAAACGCAGAGTGAGGTAACGATACCATGTCTTCAGTGTTGCCTACGGGAACCACGTCCGGCCTCCTGTCGGGCGGATCAACGCCCTCATCCTCATCCTCGCCCTCGCCCGGGTCCACCGCACTTTCGCAGAGTGGTACCGGTGCCGCGATCCTGACGTCAACCGGTCTCGGGTCGGGTATCAACATCAGCAGCCTGGTTAGCGCGCTGGTCGCTGCGGACCAGATCCCGGTCCAGACGCTCCAGAATCAGGAATCCGGCTATCAGGCGCAGCTATCGGCCTACGGACAGCTGCAGAGCGCCGTGTCGGTGTTCCAGGCTTCGATGCAGGGTCTGAGCGGGCTTTCGGCATACCAGCAGATGAGCGCCACCCCATCGGACAGCACCCATTTCAGCGCCACCGCCGCGAGCAATGCCATTCCAGGAAACTATTCCATCCAGGTGAACCAGCTGGCCCAGGCGCAGTCATTGGTGTCGGGCGATTTTTCCAGCACCTCGGCCACGGTTGGCACGGGCACCCTGACTTTTCAGTTCGGCACTTACAGCAGCGGCAGCAACACGTTCACAGTCAACAGTTCGCAGCCCGCAGGTTCGGTGACGATCAACAGCTCGAACGATACCCTGAGCGGTATCGCCTCAGCGATCAACGCTGCCAATATCGGTGTGAGTGCCTCCATTCTCAATGACGGTACCGGCAACAGACTGGTACTGACTTCCAACAATTCCGGTGCCGCCAACAGCCTGCGGGTCACGGTTAATGACGGTGACGGAAGCAACACCAACATGAGCGGCCTGTCGCAGCTCGCCTATGACCCGACCGCAGCGGTCGGCAGCGGTCAAAACCTGACCCAGACGGTAGCCGCCCAGGACGCTACGCTGTCCGTGGATGGGGTCAATGTCACGAGCCCGAGCAATACGGTCTCTTCTGCCATCCAGGGCGTCACCCTCAACCTGCTGGCGGCCAATACGGCCGGTTCGCCCACTACGCTTTCGGTCGCGCAGAACACGACGGCAGTCACGACGGCAGTCACGAACTTTGTGAATGCCTATAACACTCTGTTCAATACCGTCAGCACCATGACGGCCTACAATGCGAGCACCAACACTGCGGGCCCGCTGCAGGGCATCCCGTCGGTGCAGTCGATCCTCACGCAGATGCAGGGCATGCTGGACCAGAACCTGCCTGCCGGGAGTGGCTTTTCCAATCTGTCCCAGATCGGTGTGACGGTTCAAGCGGATGGCACCCTGCAGCTCAATTCCGCGCAGCTGCAGTCGGCGCTCGCGAGCAACTTCAACGGTGTAGCCGGTGTGTTTGCGGCCCAGGGCACCCCCACCGACAGCCAGATCAGCTACGTTGGAAGCGGAACCAATACCCAGGCAGGCAGCTATGCGGTCAATATCACGCAGCTCGCGACGCAGGGCAGTCTCACGGGAGCTTCGACGTCGGCCCTCACCAGTACCAGCGGGACTTTCAACTCGCCGGTGGTCCTGAATTCCAGCAACAATACCTTCGGCATCACGGTCGATGGCGTGCAGAGCGGTACCATCACGCTCAATCCGGGAACCTACACCACGACCGCGAGCCTGGTCGGTGAAATACAGTCGGAGATCAATGGCGACAGCGCGCTCAAGGCTGCCGGCGCCGCGGTGACCGTTTCTTACAACAGCACGAACGCGCAGCTCACGATCACCTCGAACCAGTACGGATCGCCCTCAACCGTGAGCATCACTTCCGCGGGAACGGGTACCAGCAGCACCCTGGGGCTCGGGGTTGCCACAGGCACCGCCGGCGCCGATGTGTCCGGAACCATCGGGGGTTACGCCGCGATTGGGTCAGGACAGGACCTGACCGGCGCCAGCAATACGCCGGTGGCCGGGCTGGAGCTGCAGGTCTCCGGAGGGTCGACGGGCGCTCGGGGCACCGTGAGCTTTTCCGAGGGCTATGCATATCAGCTCAACAACTTTGCGACGCAGGTGCTTAGCAGCAGCGGCCCAATCGCTGCAAGCACTGCCGGGATCAACAATTCCATCACCGCCATCAACAATCAGATCACCCAGCTGAACCAGCAGATAGCCAATGAACAGGCGATGTATTACCAGCAATTCAACTCCATGGACACCCTGGTCGGTCAGCTGAACTCGACGAGCAATTATCTGACGGCCACGCTGGGAACCTTGCCCTGGTCCAATTCGGGCAGCCAGTCGGGTTCGTCGGGGGGCACCAAGCTCGGCTAGGGCGCCACAATCCGGGGCGACTGCCGCTTCGCCGCCCCAGTGCAACCGGGAAATATCTATGCATCCAGCAAACGCCTATAACCTCTTACGCCAGTACGGGGAATCCGGAGAGCTTGCCGAAGTCCTATATGCCAGCCCGCATCGGCTGATCCAGATGCTGCTCGACGGCGCGCTCGACCGCCTGGCGTCAGCCAAAGGGCACATGCTGCGCGGGGAGGTGGCAGCCAAGGGCAACCGTATCCGCGGCGCTTTGCTGCTTATTGGAGGATTGCGCTCCAGCCTCAACAAGGAAGCCGGCGGCAGTATCGCGCGCAATCTGGATATGCTGTATGACTACATGGAGCGGCGGCTCGTCCTTGCGAATGCCAACAATGATCCCGAAGTGCTCGGCGAAGTCGTGAGTTTGCTCATGGAGATCAAGACCGCCTGGGACGCCATACCGGACAGCATAAAGCTCTCTTCCGGTACACGCTGACCATGGTCGCGAGATCTGCATCCGATGTCGCACGCCAGGACGAGTTTGACGCAATCCTCACCACGACTGTGGCGATGCTGGAAAAAGCGCAGCTCGGTAGCTGGTCTGAAGTCCAGCGGCTCGCATCCGCCCGCCAGCACCTGCTGCAGGCCTTCTTTTCGGTCACGCCGGACCCCCGGGAGACGCCCTATCTTGCCGCTGGCATCAAGCGGCTCCTGGACCTCAATGCCTGCCTCACCGGACTCGGAGAAGCCGAACGCGACCGCATCGCCGGCCGGATAAGCGAGCTTCGTACGCGCCAGCGTGCCCAACGGGCCTATGGCGGTGGTCTTTAGCGGAACGCTTCGATGTGGCTGGCGGATCGGGTCATGATCCGGTAATCTGAGCCACTGGTGCCTCGGAATCCGTTACGATGACCGACTCCATACCGACATCGGCGCAGGGCGTGCTCGGCGCCGGTATCGCCTTTGAGGGAATGTTGCCGCTCAGCTGGCATGCTGCGGTCCCGGTTGACGGATTGCGCCAGCGCGCCGCGCAGGTTGCCAACGAGGAGCTTCTGCGCATCCTTTCAGTTCTGGAAGAGCGCCCGCAGGAACTTGCCGACGACCATCCCGCTGTAGCCCAGGAACTTCGGCGGCTCGACTCCAAACTTGATCTTGTCCTGGATCTGGTTGGGCGCGTCCTGGCCCACCAGGAACCGCCTCCGCCGGCCGTGGCCGTGCGCCTGCATGCACGGGACCTGGAGTGGATCGACGCCCGGGCGCCGGCTGCGGGTAGCCGCATTCATGTGTCCGTGTATCTTTGCCTGCGTGTGCCGCGCCCGCTCGAACTGTCCGGCCGGGTCCGCAGCGTGCAGCCTGCCACAAACGGCTTCCGCACGGTGGTGGATATCGACGATCCGGGCGATGCGGTTGCCGATCTCCTGGAGAAAATAATATTCGTTCACCATCGGCGTACTGTGGCCCAGTCCCGCCGCGGTGCCGGGCGCGACGAAGCACGTTGATTTTTCTCATGCCGTAGAACCGCTGGCAGGATCCCAAATCTGACGCGGCGCGTCAGCCGTGCGCTGTCGATGTGTCGGTGATCGCGGTCTCTTTCCGAGTCGCCTGTATCCAAAGCGGCTGCCGGGGTAAATGCACCGCAGGCGGTTCGGCGTGATGGGATTGATTTGATTAGGGAAAGCTTTACGGTCCGACAGATTATTGGCGCTGACGGCGACAGTGGCACATTCGTTGCTCCAATTACAGCCAGGTTATTGACGGTCCCTGCTAGAATTGGTGTGGAGTACGTCTGGGTTGAATGCCGGACGTCTCTTTAAAAATAACGCGAACCGGTGCCGGGTACCCGGAAAGAAGCAAGAAGAGCAACCCTGGCGCCCTCGCCCATGTGCGTATGGGGGACAAAAAAATGGTCGGACCAGCCGTACTGGTTATCGACGCCGATGCGGAGCGTCGAAGCCATCTCACGACACTGATCGAATTTATCGACCACCAAGCTGTCGCCATCGACGACTGGGCCCACTGGCGCGAGGCGGCGGGCGAGCACCCTTCGGTGCTGGCGGCGATTCTCGGCGGGTTTGCGTCCGAGGCCACTCAGCTGGACCTGTTCCATGCGCTTAGGAAATGGGATCCTGACCTGCCGTTACTGTTGGTGGCAGACAAGACCAAAAATGCACCGGTGAGTCCGGAAGTCGCGGCGGGTGCGTTGGGCAGTATCGACTTGCCGATCCGCTACCAGCAGCTTGCCTATGCCCTCCATCAGGCCGAAATCTACCGCGAGACCCGCAGCCAGCCCGCAACGCAACGTCCGCTGGAACTGTTCCGCAGCCTGATCGGGAACAGCCGCGCCATGATGCGCGTGCGCCGACTCATCGAGCAGGTGTCCAATTCCGACGCCAATGTGCTGATCCTGGGCGAGTCGGGTACCGGCAAGGAGGTAGTTGCCCGTAACCTGCATTATCGCTCTGCGCGCCGCGGCCGTGCGTTCGTGCCTATAAACTGTGGCGCGATTCCCGGCGATCTTCTGGAGAGCGAGCTGTTTGGGCACGAGAAAGGCGCCTTCACCGGCGCCATCAGCGCGCGCCAAGGACGGTTCGAGCTCGCCGAGGGTGGCACCCTGTTTCTCGATGAGATCGGCGACATGAGTCTTCCGATGCAGGTGAAACTGTTGCGCGTGCTGCAGGAACGCACCTTTGAGCGGGTCGGAAGCAACAAGAGCATACGCGCCGATGTCCGCATCATCGCTGCTACGCACCGTAATCTCGAAGAGGCGATCAAAGAAGGCAAATTCCGAGAGGATCTGTTCTACCGGCTGAATGTCTTCCCGATCGAAATGCCGCCGCTGCGGGATCGGGCCGATGATGTACCGCTGCTGATCAACGAGCTCATAGCGCGGATCGAGCACGAGCGGCGCGGGTCAGTGCGCCTGACGCCGGCTGCGGTCGTAGCGCTGATTCAGTACCTCTGGCCGGGCAATGTGCGGGAGCTCGCCAATCTGATCGAACGCCTGGCCATTCTGCATCCAGGGGGGACCGTGGATGTCGGTGATCTGCCCGAGAAATTCGTCGTGCCCGGGGCCGCAGGCGCCGCCGCCCCGCCGGTTGGCGACGGTGGCGCGCCGGTCTTCGCCGTGGCCGGGGGGCGGCTGCCGGCGGAAGGGCTCGATCTCAAAGAGCACCTGAACAATCTGGAGTACTGTCTGATCAAGCAGGCGCTAGACGAGGCCGGCGGTGTTGTGGCCCAGGCTGCCAAGCGCCTCCGGCTCGGTCGCACGACGCTGGTGGAAAAGCTGCGTAAATACGAGGTCGTGGCACGGGAATCCGACGACGGGATTTTGACGTGACCCGCTCGCTTCTTATGCAAGTATCTGTTAACAGTAGGGAATTTATCGGGCACAGTTCTTGCTGACAATGCTTCGAAGGGCCGCGATCCGTCCAGGGTTTGGCCCGAAGTCGGAGCAGGAACTGCATGAACCAACAACTCGTCAGCCGGAAACCAGGGCCGTGCGCCGACACCGCAGGCGAAGTTGCCGTGCGATCCGCCGCCGGTCTGGTTGATGCCTTTCATCTGTTCAATGAAGTTTCCTCTTGTCTCGCTGCGTCCTTTAGCGAACTCGAAGCCCGGGTGGAGTCGCTTACGGCGGAACTGGCCGCTGCGCAGACCGAGCGTCTCGAAGGACTTGCCGAGCAGGATCGGCTGAACAGTCGCCTGAAACGGCTGCTCGACGCCCTGCCTGGTGGTGTGGTGGTGTTGGATGGCGACGGGCTTGTGCAGGATTGCAATCCGGCGGCTCTCGATCTTCTCGGCGAACCTCTTCAGGGCAGTTTGTGGTGCGACGTCATCCGGCGCGCGTTCGCGCCCCGGATCGGGGATGGCCACGAAGTATCGCTGCGCGACGGCCGGCTCGTCAGCATCTCCACCAGCCCGCTTTCTGCCGAGCCCGGCCAGATCCTGCTGCTCAAGGATCTGACGGAGACGCGCCGTCTTCAGGAACGCGTCAATCATGACCAACGACTGGCTGCCATGGGCCGCATGGTTGCGGCGCTCGCGCACCAGATCCGCACTCCGCTGGCTTCAGTCCTTCTCTATGCTTCGCATCTCAACAGTCCGGAGCTTGAGGCTGGTGACCGCTATCGCGCGGCCGAACGCATTCAGTCGCGCATGCGCCATCTAGAACGGTTGGTCAGCGACATGCTGCTCTTTGCCCGCAATGGCAGCATTGCCAAGACCGTGTTTCCGGTATCCGAACTTATTATGGACCTGCAGCGGGCAGTGGAATCCGGTCTGCAGACGAATGGATGCCAGCTATCCGCGCTTGACGAGACCGGCGGCGCGCAACTTTGCGCCAACCGCGAAACGCTGCTTAGCGCCCTGCAGAATCTCGCGAGCAATGCCATGCAGGCATGTGGCGCCGGAGGGCGGCTGGTCTTCATCGCGCGGGCTGACGAAGCCTGGGTCAAGCTTATGATGTGCGACAACGGCCCCGGCATACCAGACGGACTGCAGGATCGCGTTTTCGAGCCGTTCTTCACCACCCGTTCTCAGGGTACCGGCCTGGGCCTAGCGGTGGTGCGGGCGGTTGCCGAGGCGCATGGAGGCAGTGCCTGGGTGAGCTCACAGCCTGGTGCGGGCAGCGTCTTCGGGCTGCGTCTGCCGCTCGGGACTGCAGAACCGCGGGCTGATCCGCTGCGAGGAGGAGACGGTACGGCATCCGACGATTTCCCGAGAAGGAGTGCGTAATGGAATCTTGCAACGGCATCCCAGGCAACCCTCATCGTTCCCGTTCCACGGTGCTTGTCGTGGAGGACGACGAGACCCTGTGCGAGGCGCTATGCGATACGTTGCGACTGGCTGGCTACGGCGTGGTGGCGGCAGCTCACGGGGATGCAGCTTTGGGCATTCTTGCTTCCGGCGGCATATCCATGGTGATTGCCGACGTTCAGATGCCGCACATGGACGGAAACACCCTGCTGCGCCGCATAAAATCCGAGGCATTGCAGACGCCGGTGTTGCTGATGACGGCCTATGGCACGGTGCAGGCTGCGGTTGCCGCGATGCACGAGGGTGCCGCTGATTATCTGGTGAAGCCTTTCGAGGCCGAGGTTCTGGTCAACATGGTCGCGCGCTATGCATTGCCGGAGACCGCCGCAGACGGGGAACTGATCGCCGCTGACGAGCGTACGCGCGAACTCGTAGATCTTGCCCGGCGCGTTGCGGGCAGTGACGCCACAGTCTTGATCAGTGGCGAAAGCGGCACCGGGAAGGAGGTGCTGGCGCGCTTTCTGCACCGGCACTCCCGCCGCTGCGGGATGCCTTTTGTCGCCATTAACTGCGCAGCGATCCCCGACAACATGCTCGAGGCCATCCTGTTTGGCTATGAGAAGGGGGCCTATACAGGCGCCCACCAAGCGAGCCCGGGCAAGTTCGAGCAGGCACAGGGAGGCACGCTGTTGCTCGATGAAATATCGGAAATGAATCTGGCGTTGCAAGCGAAACTGCTGCGCGTGTTGCAGGAGAAAGAGGTCGAACGCTTGGGCGGGCGCAAGCCCATAGCGCTCGACGTCCGGGTGCTGGCGACCTCCAACCGAAATATGCGCGGTGAGGTGGCAGCCCAGCGGTTCCGCGAAGACCTGTATTACAGGATAAATGTCTTTCCGCTTCAGATACCGCCGCTGCGCGAGCGCGTCCGGGACATTGTGCCGCTGGCGCGCTGTTTGCTTGCGCGCGCAGCGGTAGCCCAGAGGCGGCGGGCTCCGGATCTGTCGCAGCCAGCGATTGATCGTCTGCTGCAGCACGGCTGGCCCGGGAATGTGCGCGAACTCGACAACGTGATGCAGCGGGCACTGATTCTGCATGCCGGTGACCGTGTCGAGGCTCAAGATCTGCGCTTCGAGCCGGTTGCCGCCACCACGATGGGTGCCGCGACGGAGCAGGAATCGGCGCAGGGGGCGGGCCCGGATTCCCTGGGCGAGGATCTTCGCAGCCACGAGAGAAATCTCATTCTGGACGCCCTGAAGGCAGGGATGGGGAGCCGCAAAGAGGCGGCCGCCCGTCTCGGAATCAGCCCGCGCACGCTGCGTTACAAGCTGGCTCGGCTGCGCGAAGAGGGCGTTGTGATTCCCGGATAGGCCGGACCGCAGCAGACAGGAGTGGAATCAGATCATGAACAACATCGACATGAATCAGCTGATCTCGCAGCTTCGCTCAATGCGTGCCGTCGCGCAGGGTATTCCGCAACAGGCCGCAACCGCGACCGGAAAAGGGGAGTTCTCGTCGCTGCTGGAGGGGGCGCTAGGGGAGGTCAACAAAAGTGATCTGCATGCACGCGCAATGGAGCGTGCATTTGAGGCCAACACAGGCCAAGTAAGCCTCGCACAGGTGATGCTGGCCGTGCAAAAGGCGAACATTTCGTTTCAGGCTCTGACCCAGGTGCGCAACAAACTCGTATCGGCGTACCAGGACATCATGAGCATGCAGCTATGAGCAGTGCGTCAAGCCCGAGCATTCGGCGGGATCGGACTAACGGACATGCTAACTCCTGACTGACCTATGGCCAACGAAATTGCCAGGAATCCGGGTGCGCCCCTGCCGCTGCAGGGGCTGACACGTAATCCTGTTGTCCAGCAGCTCGGGCTGCTGCTAGGCATCGCCGCAGCCGTGGCGATCGGTGTAAGCGTTGTATTGTGGTCGCGGACGCCCAACTACGGCGAGCTCTATAATGGACTGTCCAGCAAGAATGCTGGTCAGGTGATCGGCGGTCTTCAGAAGCTGAACATCCCGTACGAGATCGAGCCAGGCGGCATGATCATGGTGCCTGCAGGGCAGGTGGCGGACGCACGCATGAAACTCGCCGCGCAGGGGTTGCCGCGCAGTACCGACGGAGGCCTCGCACTGCTCAACCAGTCGAACGGTTTCGGCGCGAGCAGGTTCATAGAGACCGCTCGTTATCAGTACATCTTAGAGCGCCAGCTGGCACGTTCGATCGGCGCGCTCGACAACGTGCGCCGCGCGCGCGTCAGCCTTGCCGTCCCCAAGCAGTCGGTCTTTGTCAGCGAGCGCGCCGAACCAACGGCCTCGGTGCTGGTTGATCTCTATTCGGATCGGGACCTGAGCGGCGGCGAGGTGGCGGCGATTCAGCACCTCGTGGCCTTCAGCGTACCGAACTTGAAAACCAGCAATGTGACGGTCGTCGACCAGCGTGGACGGCTGCTCAGCGGGCAAGCGTCGGGCCGGCTGGCAGCGCTCGACAACAGCGAGTTCCAGTATACGCGCCGCCTCGACCGATCCTACGTCAGGCGCATAGACGATATTTTGACGCCGATTGTTGGAATTGGAGGTGTCCGTGCCCAGGTCGCGACAGATCTCGACTTCACGATGACGGACGAGACACAGGAAAAGGTTAATCCGAAAGCCGAGGCGCTGCTGAGCGAGCAGGTGTCGCACCATCAAACCACCGGCGAGGCCGCTGGCGCGATGGGCGTTCCGGGCGCACTGTCAAATGAGCCGCCGGGCCCAACCACAGTTCCGCAGACCACTCCGGCCGCCGCCAAGCCGGCGAAAACTTCCGCCGCTGGCGCCGGCGGGAAAACGGCCAAGAAGGCGGCCGTTGCGTCTGCCCCCGAAGTTCCGACAGACAGCAGCAGCAGCGCCACGCGCAACTATGAGCTGGACAAGACCATCAGTCATACGCAGCTTCCGAGCGGACGCATCAAGCGCCTGTCGGTGGCCGTCGTGGTTGACGATATCCGGACGGTCAACAGCAGCGGGCAGGTTGTGCGGGCTGCGCTGAGTCCCCAGGAGCTGACGCACATCACGGCACTGGTAAAGTCCGCCGTGGGCTTTGATCCGGCGCGCGGAGACAGCATCAACGTCATCAATATCCCGTTCCATCGGCCGCGCCAGATCCAGCCGCCGCCCCCACTGCCAATCTGGGAGCGTCCCTGGGTATGGAGCATGGCCAAGCAGGGGCTTGCCGGACTGGTGGTGCTGTTCCTGATCTTCGGGGTTCTGCGGCCGGTAACCCGCGGCCTGCTTGCCAAACAGGCGGTCGCGGCGGCCGCTGCGCCGGCGGCCGAGCAAGCGGCTGCCAGACAGGCTCAGTCCCTGGGTGGACCCGGACCCATGGCGCAGCTGAGCGGCCCAGGAAATTATGATGCCCAGCTCAATGCCGCGCGCAGCATGAGCGCCCAGGATCCGAAG
This sequence comes from Pseudomonadota bacterium, assembly GCA_021785795.1. The sequence goes on along the minus strand of JAJYEK010000007.1, from coordinate 39,114 downwards.
CGCGTTGCGCAGGTAGTCAAGACCTGGGTAGCCAGCGATGGCTGAGGTGGGCACCAAGATATCGGGAGTCGAGCGGGCCGCCATTCTCCTGCTCACGCTCGGCGAGCAGGATGCGGCCGAGATCCTCAAGCACATGGCGCCGAAGGAGGTCCAGAAGGTCGGATCAGCCATGGCAGCGTTGTCGAGTGTCTCACGTGCGCAGGTAAGTCTGGTACTGGAGGATTTCGTGCAATCCGTGGACAACCAGACCTCGCTCGGCATCGGCTCCGATGATTACGTGCGCAAGGTGCTGACAAAGGCGCTGGGTGAGGACAAGGCAGGCGGGTTCATCGACCGCATTCTTCTCGGCGGCAACACAAAGGGCCTTGAGGGGCTCAAGTGGATGGATGCGCGCGCGATCATGGAGCTCATTCGTCTCGAGCATCCCCAAATCATCGCGATCATCCTTGCCTATCTCGACAGCGACCAGTCAGCGGAGGTGCTCGCCCTGTTTCCGGAACGAAGCAGGGCCGACATACTGATGCGCATTGCCGCGCTCGATGGCATCCAGCCGTCTGCGCTGCAGGAGCTAAATGACATCATGGAGAAGAAATTCACCGGCAAGGCTGCCAGCAAACTCAAGTCCTCTAGCGTGGGCGGAATCAAGACCGCTGCCGGAATCATCAACAGCATGAACGGATCATCCGAGGCGGATATCCTGAAACATATCAAGGAGGCCGACAGCGAGATGGCCCAGAAAATCGAAGACCTGATGTTCGTCTTCGAAGACCTGTTGGGGATCGATGACCGCAGTATCCAGACCCTGCTGCGCGAGGTTTCGTCGGAATCTCTGCTGCTTGCGCTCAAGGGGTCGGACGACGCAATGAGGCAGAAGATCTTCAACAACATGTCCAAGCGTGCGGCCGAAATGCTTCGTGATGATCTGGAGGCCAAAGGTCCGGTCCGGCTGTCCGAAGTGGAAACTGCACAGAAGGAAATTCTCGGAATTGCGCGGCGCCTTTCCGAATCAGGTGAGATAGCGTTGGGCGCCAAGGGCGGGGAAGAGTATGTCTGAAGCCGACAACCCGCGACCCGCGGCAGGACAATCCCCGCAGCATGGCGCCGCCCGAAAGTCCCGGATCATTTCCGGCGACGAACTGAGCGCCTACCAGCGTTGGGAGCTGCCGGCAGTCGAGGGAACGCTCGGCAAGAATCCCAATGTACTCACTGCCAAACAGATCGAGCAGATACAGAAGCAGGCATACGAAGAGGGTTTCGCGCAGGGCCGCCAGGACGGCAAGGCGCAGGTAGTCGCGCAGGCCGGCCGTCTGGCGAAGCTGATCGGCCTGTTGAACGAGCCGCTGGCGGACCTCGACCAGCAGGTCGAGCATGAGCTCGTGCAGCTTGCGATGGTGATCGCTCGCGCGCTGGTGCGTCGCGAACTGCGCTCCGATCCCGGGGCGGTCGTGGCGGTGGTGCGCGAAGCTATGTCTGTCTTGCCGGTGGCGGCACGCCATGTGAGCGTCCATCTTCATCCTGAGGATGCCGCGCTCGTGCGTGGTGCGCTCGCCCTTCCGGAAGGGGAACGTGCCTGGCGCATTGTCGAGGATCCGGTGCTGGCGCGCGGTGACTGCAAGGTGCATACCGAAAATTCGCAGATTGATGCCAGCATCGAGTCGCGACTGACCAGCATCGTCACCGCAATTCTAGGCGGAGAGCGCCACGATGACCGCCCCACCAGCTGAAACATCACACATTGCGCGCTGGCGCGACAGCCTCGCGCGCGCCCGCGTGCTCGCAGAAGCACCGCCGAGTCTAGTGGTCGAAGGAAAGCTTACGCGCATGGTCGGTCTTACCTTGGAAGCAACCGGGTGCCAGGCGGCAATTGGGAGCCGCTGCCTGGTGGCAGGCCCCCAGGGCGTGACCGTCGAAGCAGAAGTAGTCGGCTTTGCCGGCGAGCGCCTGTTTCTGATGCCCACCGGAGACATACGCGGGCTCACACCAAATGCCCGGGTCATTCCGAGCGCGCGTGTGCGTGAGGCGCAGGTGGGTGATGCCTTGCTCGGGCGGGTCCTGGATGGAGCGGGAAATCCGCTCGACGGAAAAGGGAAGGTGCGGGCGACCGCACGTGCCCCACTCGCGGGGCGGCCGATCAATCCGCTGGCGCGCGCTCCAATACGGGAGCCGCTCGATGTCGGGGTGCGTGCAATCAATGCGCTGTTTACCGTAGGACGCGGACAGCGGCTGGGGCTTTTTGCCGGTAGCGGCGTCGGCAAGAGCGTTTTGCTTGGAATGATGACCCGGTTTACCACGGCCGACGTCATTGTGGTCGGCCTGATCGGGGAGCGCGGACGAGAAGTAAAGGAATTCATCCAGAACATTCTCGGACCGCAGGGCATGGTACGTGCTGTGGTGGTTGCGGTGCCGGCGGATTACCCGCCGCTGATGCGTCTGCACGGTGCCATGCTGGCCACCAGCATTGCCGAATACTTCCGGGATCAGGGCCGGCAGGTCCTGTTGCTGATGGATTCGCTCACGCGCTACGCGCAGGCTCAGCGCGAGATAGCGCTCGCCATTGGTGAGCCGCCGGCGACCCGGGGTTATCCTCCGTCGGTTTTTGCCAGGCTGCCTCAGCTCGTGGAACGCGCCGGCAACGGGGAGACCGGCAAAGGGTCGATCACGGCCTTCTACACAGTGCTCACCGAAGGTGATGACCAGAACGATCCGATCGGAGATGCAGCGCGCGCGATCCTGGACGGCCATATATTCCTCTCGCGGCAGCTTGCGGAAAGCGGACACTATCCCGCCATCGACATCGAGGCGTCGATCAGCCGTGCCATGAATGAGATTACCAAGGCGCCGCAGCAGCAAGCGGCCCGGCGCTTCAAGCAGCTCTATTCCGTGTACCAGCAGAACCGTGATCTCATCAGCGTCGGCGCCTATACCCGCGGCGCGGATCAGCGTCTGGACGAGGCCATAGATTACCATCCCCGTCTGCTGGGATTTTTGCGCCAGGATATGAACAAGGCCGTCGCCCTGTCCGCGAGTCTTTCGGAACTTGCCGCGCTGGTACCTGAGGTGCCAGTGAAGCAGTAAGGCCTGCTGCCGAACCGCAGCGATGCAGTCGAAGAACAATAAAGGTGCACCATGACGAAGTCGAAACGCATGAAACCGCTTGCGAAGGTCGTTGAGTCGCGCGAACGCACGGCAGCGCGTGTTCTGGGAGAGCAGAGACGAATGCTGAACGAAGCCGAGACCAGGCTCACCGAACTGCTGGGATACCGCGATGAGTATGCGAAAAAGGTCGAGTTTAGCGGCGGGGCATCGATCGATGCCAGACGCATGCAGGATTTCCGAGTATTCATTTCGCGCCTGAACGAGGCAATCATCCACCAGCAGCTCCGCGTTGAGCACAGCCGGAAGGAATACGAGGCAAGGCGGCACCAGTGGTACGCGACGCGTACCAAGACCCGCGCGGTGGACAAGATCATCGACCGGTACCGTGGCGACGAAGTTCGCGTTGCCGAACGGCGCGAGCAGGCGGAATCCGATGATCGCTCGACCCGCGTTCGGGTTGACATCGGCGGCGAAGACGACTAACCGTTTTAATACAAATTGTCGTCAGTCATGGAGATGGTCCGTCGGATCCCGGATGGGGCGTGTATTTTTCCGATTCCGGATTCGCCCAAGGCAGTTTTCCGGATCTGATTTGGAAATGGTGGCCGCTGACGACCCGATATCGGACGAAACCGGGCTCAAGTTTCCGCGTTCGATGTCGATATGACCGGAGATGGATTGCAGCAAGATGTGATGGTGTGACAGGCCTGCGTCAGTCCCAATCCCCGACTGCGCCGCAGCCTGCACCGCCAAACGGAAGAATTTTGCCCGATGTCGCCCTGTAGCTTGCGGCATCCGGCGTATGGACGGATACGCCAGCTGGCGGATCGGTCCGCACTCAAGGCCAAAACCCCGCCTTTTTCCAAGTCTGCCGACGGACCATCCGAATCCGCCGGCCGGTGACGCGTCTTAAAGCACGCGCGCTGACAGGCTTGGGTAAACGCTTGTAATTGATGATTGCGCATCGCGAGCGCCTGGACGCCGATGCTGCACCAGAAATGCGCATGGGCGAAGCGACCGGGGGTCTTAAATAAATGGCGGATTTCATTGTCGATTGCGGCGAGAGCCTGACGATATGCGAGGCAGGGGAGTTTCTTGACCGGGTGCGGTGCGTGCCGGCTGACGCGCTGAATGTGACATTGCGCACAGATACGCTGGTGCGGATTGATACCGCCGGGGCCCAGCTCCTGGTTGCGCTGTTCAAAGACGCCAGAGAGCGCGGCGCAACCGCCTCATGTACGCATCCGTCAGCGGCATTGATGGAAGCCTGTCGGCTGCTTGGGTTGTCCGATGAACTTGGCTTGTCGCACCACTGAGCGTTCAAATCCGGGCTTTGGTAGGGGCAACAACTGCGGAACTGGAGGAAAACTGGGATGGCAACGATCCTGGCGGTGGACGATTCGAACTCGATACGGCAAATGGTCTCTTTCACTCTGAAAGGGGCCGGTCATAACGTCATCGAGGCGGATAACGGCAGTGCGGGGCTGGCTGCAGCGAAGTCGAAAAAGGTCGATCTTGTGCTGACGGATGTAAACATGCCGCAGATGGATGGCGTGTCGCTGGTGCGCGCATTGCGGGCCTTGCCGGAATATAAATACACGCCGATTCTAGTACTGACAACCGAGGCTGGCGATGGGAAGAAGCAGGAAGGCAAGGCTGCCGGCGCCACCGGCTGGCTCGTCAAGCCATTCGATCCGAACCAGTTGCTGGCCACTGTAAAGAAGGTTTTAGGGTAAACGCCGATGCCGGTGGATATGGCACAGTTCCATCAGGTCTTCTTCGAAGAAAGCTTCGAGGGCCTGGACACAATGGAAGCGGGTCTGATTGCGCTCAGCTGCGGGGCGCCGGATCTGGATGCAGTAAACGCGATATTCCGCGCCGCCCACTCCATCAAGGGCGGAAGTGCCACATTCGGATTCGCGGATGCAGCCGGCTTCACGCACAGCATTGAAGCGCTCCTTGACGAAATGCGCGCCGCGTCGCGGTCAGTAACACGCCAGCTGGTCGACCTCCTTCTAATCTCAGTAGACTGCCTGCGTGGCATGCTGACGGCAGCCCGGGAACACCGGGAATTTGATGCAGGTCATGTGGGCAAAATCCGGGACATGCTCGAGGAAGAGCTGCGCGGCACAGGCCCCGGCCGGGCACATTCGAACGCTACGGAGCACGTCGTAGAGGCGAATTCTGCCGTCCTAAGCGGCTGGGCCATTTCGTTTAAGCCGAAGCCCCACCTGCTGCGCAGCGGCAATGATCCGGTGAGGATGTTCCGGGAACTGTCTACCCTGGGCGAGCTTTCAGTAACTGCTGAAACCACGAATGTCCCCTCGCTATTCGAGCTGTGTGCTGATACAGCCTATCTGTCGTGGCGTCTGGAAGTGCGCGGCAAGGTGTCACGCCAGCAGATTGCGGACATTTTTGACTGGGTGGAGGGCGATTGCGAACTCACGATTGAGGCGCTTCCCATTGCGGCCGGTGAGACGGCCAAGGCGCAGCTGGACATGGTCGCCGCAGGTGCCGCCAAAAAGACTGGGAGTCAGGCGTCAGACATCGGATCGATACGTGTGTCCACGGACAAAATAGACGCCCTAGTCAACATGGTTGGGGAACTGGTGATAACCCAATCCATGCTAAGCCAGCTGGGGGCTGATTTCGAAATCAGCAGGCTGGGCAAGCTGGTCGACGGCCTGGCCCAGCTCGAACGCAATACGCGCGAACTTCAAGAAAGCATCATGCGAATCCGGATGGTGCCGATCAGCTTCGCATTTCAGCGCTTTCCTCGAATGGTGCGGGACATAAGCGAAAAGCTGGACAAGCAGGTCGACCTAAAATTTTCCGGAGAGCAGACCGAGCTGGACAAGACGCTGATGGAGAAGATCGGAGATCCGCTGGTGCATCTGGTGCGCAATGCGCTCGACCATGGCATCGAGCCGGCCGCAGTGCGTACCGCCGCCGGCAAGCCGGAACAGGGCCAAATCCGGCTCAATGCCTATCACAGAGGCGGATCGATCGTGATCGAGGTCAGCGATGACGGGGCCGGACTAAACACCCAAAAAATTCTGGCGAAGGCGCGTCAGCGCGGTTTGGTCGGCCGTGAGGAAAAACCATCGGATGAAGCGGTGCGTGATCTGATTTTTCTTCCCGGATTCTCGACAGCAGACGTGGTGAGTGATGTGTCCGGACGCGGCGTCGGCATGGATGTCGTGCGCAAGAACATCACAGATCTGGGCGGCAGAGTAGAGGTCTCATCTCAGGAAGGCACAGGGTCCACTTTTACCATACGTCTTCCGCTGACCCTGGCGATACTCGATGGGCAGCTGGTTCGGGTCGGGCGTGAAATTTACATCATTCCGCTTGTGTCAATCGTAGAGTCCGTTCAACTGCGCCGGGAAATGGTCAAATCTGTTGTTGGCCGCGGCACGGTGTGCATGCTTCGCGACGAATATATCCCCATCGTCCGGCTGTGTGACCTTTTTTCCTCAGGCGATGCAAAGCTCGATGTGGCGGAAGATCTTCTGGTGGTCATCGAGGCCGACGGCCGCAAGCTAGGTCTGCGGGTTGCCGAGCTGCTTGGCCAGCAGCAGGTGGTTATCAAGAGTCTCGAGAGCAACTTCCATCGCGTCGATGGCATCTTCGGTGCAACGATCCTGGGGGATGGTACCGTGGCGCTCATACTGGACGTGCCAGGGCTGATCACGCTTTCGCGCCGCGATTCGGACGCCGTTTCCGACTGCGCGGCGGCAGTTGGCAGCACTACCATGAACGCAGCATAAGGAGAGCCGATGAGCGGACAGGAAATCGTCGTCCGGCAGGAACCGGCAACAGCAAGCGCCGGCGGGAGTCAGTATCTCACCTTCACCCTGGCCGGCGAGGAGTATGGGGTCGACATCCTTAAGGTACAGGAGATTCGCGGATGGACCCCGGTTACGCGCATTCCCAATACCCCCGGCTATGTGCAGGGGGTATTGAACCTGCGTGGCACGATCGTGCCAATCGTCGACCTGCGGATGAGGTTCAACCTAGAAAAGGCCGATTACAGTCCCACGACCGTCGTGATCGTGCTGTCAATCGAAACGGATCGGTCAAGCCGCGTCGTCGGCCTGATCGTGGACAGCGTATCGGACGTGCTCAATCTGTCGCCCGGCGATGTCCGGCCTGCCGCCGAACTCGGCGGGATCTTCAGCGCCGAATCCATTAACGGGCTCGCAACGATAGGCACGCACATGGTGATTCTGCTGGACGTCGAGAGCCTGCTCGGTACGGCGATTCTTCCCGAGACCGATCCAATCAGTCACTGACAAGGATACCGATCATGAAAATAAACATGCCAGTTACGAACAACGAGGTAGTGGTGCCGGAGGGGGTCACGATCACCTCCAAGACCGATATGAAGGGCATCATCACCCACGCGAACCCGGCTTTCATCGAGATCAGCGGGTTCTCGGAGAAGGAGCTGGTCGGGAAAAACCACAATATCGTCCGTCATCCCGACATGCCGCCGATCGCTTTCGAAGGATTGTGGGACGACATGAAGGCCGGAAAGACCTGGACCGGCATTGTAAAGAACCGATGCAAGAACGGCGACTTCTACTGGGTCGAGGCCAATGTGACGCCGATCTACGAAAATGGCCATCTGACCGGGTACCTGTCGGTGCGTACCCGCCCCAGTCGCCAGCAGATCGAGCAGGCGGAGGCGCTGTACCGGAAAATCAACGAAGGCAAGGTAAAGCTGAATAAGGCTGCTGTCTGGAAGTGGCTAAACCCCTTCGGAAAAATGACCCTGAAGGTCCGGATGGTCCTGACGATCGGCTTCCTGTCGGCGCTGCTGATTGTGATGGGCGCGGTGGGGCTTGCCGGAATGAATCAGTCGAAAAACGATATAGCCGCCATCTATCGCCAGCATCTGGTGCCGACCGGGCAGATAGCCTTCATCCTCGATCGAATCGCCGAGAATCGCGCGCATATTCTAAAGGCGCTCATGAATCCGAAGCCGCGAGTCGTCCGCGCCGAAGCGGCGAAGATTCTGGCCAACCGCGCAAAGATCTCAAAGGCCTGGGAAAGCTATCAACGCACGATCACCTCGAAGCCGGAGAAAGCCTTCGCCAGGCAATGGGCGGCGGTGCGCGCCCGGTTTACGAAGAAAGGCGTCGATGCCACGATTTCGGCGCTGGCCGCCGGACAGGTGGGCAAGGCGAAGCAAATCGCGGGCCAGGTCATGAGCCCTGACTACCTGCTGGTAAGAGCCGGCGCCGAAAGGCTCATGCAGCTTGATCTTGCGGCGGCGCGCGCATCCTACGAGAGCGCCGAGCACCGGTACGTGGTGACGCGCAATGCCGCGACGATCGGCATCGTCCTCGGTCTGCTGCTCTCTGGTCTGACCGGGTTTATTCTCATCCGGTCAATCACCGAGCGCGTGAAAAAGATCATAGAGCACTGCGGCCAGATCGCCCAGGGAAACTACAGCAGCCGAATCAATATCGGCCGCTACGATGAGATGGGGCGTGTTTTGGATGCCCTGAAAGCGATGCAGATAAAGCTCAGCTTTGACGTGACCGAAACAAAGCGGGTGGCGGACGAGTCGCTGCGCATCAAAAACGCGCTGGACAACACGTCGACCAACATCATGATCGCAGACAACGACCGCAACGTCATTTACATGAACAAGGCGATTGTCGACATGTTCAAGGACGCCGAAGCGGACATGAAGAAGATATTCCCGTCCTTCGACCCGGAGAAGCTGATCGGGAACAGCATCGACTCGTTCCACAAGAACCCCGCGCATCAGCGGGAGATGCTCAAGACGTTCGCGACCACCCATCGTACGACAATCAAGATCGGCGAACGCAGCTTCAATCTCGCGGCAAATCCGGTGATAAACAAAGCCGGTGAACGTCTCGGCAGCGCAGTAGAGTGGATCGACATCACGGCCGAGCTAAAGGTCCAGGATGAAATCAACCAGATCGTCACCGCCGCCCTGGTCGGAGATCTCAGCAAGAGAATCGTCGCGGAAAACACGGGCGGATTTACGCAACGTCTGAGCGAAGGCATTAACCGACTGCTGGATACTGTGTCGGAAGCCATGAACGACGTTGCGAATGTCCTGAACGCGATGGCCAATGGGGACCTGACGGAGAAAATCACGAAGGAGTACCAGGGAACCTTTCGGAAGGTAAAGGACGATTTCAACACCACCGTCGAAAAGCTGACAGCGGTGGTTTCCAAGATCAAGGAGTCTTCGGATCTTATCGGTACAGCGTCAATGGAAATCGCCGGCGGGAACAGCGACCTTTCGCAGCGTACCGAGGAACAGGCTTCCTCGCTTGAGGAGACCGCCTCCAGCATGGAAGAGCTGACAAGCACGGTACGCCAGAATGCCGACAATGCCCATCAGGCCAACCAGCTGGCAAATGCGGCCCGGGACCTGGCGGCGAAGGGAGGTTCTGTCGTGGGCAGTGCGATTTCTGCCATGGGCGAGATTAACAGCAGCAGCCGGAAGATCGCCGACATCATAGGCGTCATCGACGAAATTGCCTTCCAGACGAATCTGCTGGCGCTGAATGCCGCCGTGGAGGCAGCACGGGCCGGTGAGCAGGGGCGGGGGTTCGCGGTAGTTGCCGCAGAAGTAAGGAATCTTGCACAGCGCAGCGCGACCGCTGCAAAGGAAATCAAGGCGCTCATCAATGACAGTGTCGACAAGGTGAGCGACGGCTCGGCTCTGGTAAACGAATCCGGCAAGATGCTCGATGACATCGTCGCGAGCGTCAAGAAGGTGAGCGACATCATTTCCGAAATTGCCGCGGCCAGCCAGGAGCAGTCATCGGGCATAGAGCAGGTAAATAAGGCGGTGATGCAAATGGACGAGATGACGCAGCAGAATGCCGCGCTGGTGGAGGAGGCGGCCGCGGCCAGCCGTTCCATGGAGGAACAAGCGAAGGGTCTCGGAGAAATGGTCCAGTTTTTCAAGCTCGAGCGGCACCCCGAAGCGGCTGCCATCGACATCGACAGGCTCGAGCAGCAAATGCCCGAGAAGAAGCCATCGGTGCGGGTGCCCTCTTTTTCCGGCCGGCGCAAAGCGGTCGCCGCGCCCAGCGTGGCCCAAAAGGCGGCAGCAGGAAACGGCGAATGGGAGGAATTCTGATGGTGGTCGACGCGTCATCGAGGGCGGAGCCGCAGCAGGAAATGCCCGTACTCATGGCGCAGGTGATACCTCAGACCGTGTCCGTCTCAGGGCGCCTGGTCGCGCGCAGTCGCTGCAGCGGGGCCGGCGAAGCCGCGGATCGGTGTTCCTTCCAGTAGCTGCGAAAGGGGTCAGCCATGCCAACCGGTACGTCCGGCGCCGATGCGGTTTCGTCGTTCAGCAGCATGGGTCCGGCTGGGCAATCGATTGCGGACGAGGACTTCCGGTTTATCCAGCGTCTGGTGGAAGAGCGCACCGGCATCGTGCTGGGGGACTGCAAGCGCCATATGGTTACTGGCCGGCTGGCGCGCCGGCTGCGGCAGCTCGGTCTCGACGGCTTTGGAAAGTATTGTGCGATTCTGCGTGATGATGGGAAAGACGAGATTAGGGAGCTGATCAATGCGATAACGACCAATCTCACGGCGTTTTTCCGCGAACCTCATCACTTTGACTTTCTTGCGCAGACCCTTATTCCGGCGCTGGTGTCGACCGCCGGGCGCAGTGATATCCGAATCTGGTCTGCAGGATGCTCCACCGGAGAGGAGGCCTATTCCCTGGCTATTTCCGCAAGAGAAGCCCTGACCGATATCGCCCGGTTGCCGGTCAAGATTCTCGCCACCGACATCGACTCAAACGTGCTGGAACGTGCGGTTTCCGGCGTGTACGAGTCGGACCGGGTGGCCAATATCGCCCAGGAACGACGCAAGCGCTGGTTTTTGCGCGGGAAAGGGCGGCAGGAAGGAAGGGTCCAGATTGTGCCGGGGCTGCGGGACTTGGTTACTTTCCGACAGCTCAACCTGCTGGGTGACTGGCCGATGAGAAGGCGCTTTGACGCGATATTTTGCCGCAACGTCGTGATCTATTTCGACAAGAATACCCAGAGAAGGCTGTTTGACCGGTTCGCCGAGGCGCTGACTGACAACGGACATCTGTTCATCGGGCATTCGGAGTCCCTGTTCAATGTCAGCGACCGGTTTCAGCTCATAGGACGAACCGTGTACAGGAAGCGCTGACCGATGGTTACCGGAAAGGACAAGCGGATCAAATCGGCCGAAATGCCTCGGGCGCTGCCCGAATTCGAACATATAAAGCGCTACTGGGACAATTCGCGCGCGCAGTTTGCGGCCAAGATCCTGCCTGGCGAGTATTACGTAACGCGCACCGACGAGTTGATAGTTACGGTTTTGGGATCGTGCATATCGGCCTGCATCCGGGATCCGTCGGTGGGCGTAGGCGGCATGAATCACTTCATGCTGCCAATGAGCAGCAATACCGCTGGAAGCTGGGATGCGGACGGACTGGGAGCCTCGACCCGATACGGAAACTATGCCATGGAGCGGCTGATTAACGACATTCTCAAGAACGGAGGCAGTCGGCGCAATCTGGAGGTGAAGGCATTCGGGGGTGGACGCATGCTGGCGCACATGAGTGACATCGGAAAGCGGAACGCGGATTTCATCCGTGCGTACCTGGAGACAGAAGGAATACGCCTTAGGGCAGAGGATTTTGGCGATGTCTACCCACGCAAGGTCTGTTATTCGCCGGTCACCGGTCGCGTATTGATCAAGAAACTCCGTACGCTTCGCAACGACACGCTGTTGCAGCGGGAGCGTGCCTATCTGGACGAGATAGAGCATCGTCCGGTGCAAGGGGAAATCACGCTGTTCTAGGCGGGTATTATGGAACGAAAAATTCGCGTACTGATCGTCGATGATTCGGCGCTTGTCCGCCAAATGCTGAGCAGCATGCTTGGGGCAGACCCAGTTATAGATGTCGTTGGAACCGCCTCGGATCCCTATATTGCCCGTGACCGGATCAAACAGCTCAATCCCGACGTAATCACGCTTGATGTCGAGATGCCGCGCATGGACGGGCTGACGTTTCTAAAAAACCTGATGCGTCTCCGGCCTCTGCCCGTGGTGATGGTATCGTCGCTCACAACGCGCGGCGCAGACGTCACGCTGGAAGCATTGGAGATTGGTGCGGTCGACTTTGTGACGAAGCCCTCCAGCGGTCTCGCACAGGAGTTTCAGGACTATGCCGAGGAAATCGCCAACAAGGTCAAGATCGCGGCGAAATCGCAGGTGGTTGCAGCGTGGTCAAGCCGCAACGATGCCCTGGCAATTCCGCCGAAGCTGACAGCCGAAGCGGTCCTGCGGAAGTCCCTAGCCGGCCAATTCGGGACAAGCGAGCGCATCGTCGCCATCGGTGCGTCGACCGGCGGCACTGAGGCGATCAAAGAGGTGCTGATGGCGCTGCCGGCCGACGGACCGGGAATCGTGATCGCCCAGCATATACCGGAAGCGTTCAGCGGACCATTTGCGGAGCGCCTGAACCGAATGTCGGCGATGCACGTCTGTATCGCTCAGGACGGGGCACAGGTCTTGCCGGGGCATGCCTATGTCGCGCCGGGAAACCATCATTTGCTGCTGGTCCGTGATGGCGCCAGGTATTGCTGCGCGCTGAGCGATGGGCCGCCGGTGAACCGGCATCGTCCGTCGGTGGATGTCCTGTTCCGGTCCGTGGCCCAGAATGCGGGCGCCAACGCCGTGGGCGTGATTCTGACGGGAATGGGCGATGACGGCGCCCGCGGCCTGGCCGAAATGCGAGACGCCGGAGCCCAGACTGTGGCCCAAGACCAGAAGACCAGCGTGGTGTGGGGCATGCCCGGCGAAGCCGTGAAGCGCAACGCGGCCCAATTCGTGATGCCGCTCCCGGATATTGCCGACAAGGTGCTGACCCTCGTAACGCAAAGGGCGCCAGCTGCGAAGACGGAGCACGGCTGCGGTTCGCGGTTGCAAGGCGGATGACGGGGAAACGGGAATGATAGCGAGGTTCATTCGGGAAAACTGGCCGGCCCTTGCGGCAAGCTGCGGCGTCCTTGTACTGCACTACGCGCTGCGCGGCTACGACGCGGCGCTTTTTATGATGCTCATTACGGCGTGGATCGGGAATGCCCTGTATGTGGCATCGCGCTCCGACCGGCTTCGGACGTCGTTTGAGAACGGGAATGCGGCGATGAAAGAAGCGGATGCCGGCATACGGCAGCTGTTCGCTGAAATCAGGAGCGCAGCCCGTGTCGAAGCCAATGAGGTGGCCGGCGGCCTGCGTCAGGTGGACGGCCTCGTACGGGATGCATCGGGGAAGCTGACCGACAGTTTTCGCAGTCTCGATGGCCAGACGAAAGCCCAGCAGAAGCTGGTGATGTCGCTGATCGATGAGATGGGAGGGGCGGCGCGGGCGCAAGACGGCCGGGCTCTCAGATTCCGGGAGTTCGCCACAGAAACCGACAAACTGCTGAGCTATTTCATCGAAAACATCGTTTTCACCAGCAAGGAAAGCATGCGGGTCATGCACCGCATTGACGATACGGCGGCGAAGATGGAGCAGATAGCCTTGCTGCTCTCTGACGTCAAGGCCATTGCGGACCAGACGAATCTCCTGGCGCTGAACGCGGCGATTGAAGCGGCGCACGCTGGTGAGTACGGTCGCGGATTCGCCGTGGTGGCCGACGAAGTCCGCAAGCTTTCGCAGCATTCCAATCGGTTCAATGATCAGATTCGCCAGGTGGTGGGCAGCGCCATGGAAAACATCGAGATGGCGAGAAGCGCGGTGAAGTCTATGGCGTCCAAGGACATGAGTGTTGCCATACAGTCGAAGGCCCAGGTGGAAGAGATGCTTGCAAGCAACAGCGCCATCAGCGAGCGCGTGGCGCGAACGCTGTCGGAAATTTCCGACATCACCGCTGAGATCGATCGCAGCGCCGGGCTGGCAGTGCGTTCACTGCAGTTCAGCGATATCGCCACGCAGGTACTGGATCACGCGAACAAGCATCTGGACAGAGTGACCGATCTGTTTTCGGAGATCGGTCCGGCGCTGGAGGCAGTCGGGAGCAATGCGGGAGGAGTCCGTCCCGATCTCGGCCCGGTCATGCGGAGGCTCAGTGAGGGGATCGCGCGTATACGTACCCAGTGGGATGCTGACCGCCATCGCGCGGCAAACCAGCAGTCCCTTGCGGCTGGCGGCGTGGAGCTGTTTTGAAGCAGGAGCAATGATCATGCCGGTAATTGCACAGCCGTCCGCGGACGGTAGCGCCAGGACAATAGCCGTTATTGGACGGTTCGATTTTGGCTTGTACCGCGACTTCAGGGCGGCGTATCGGGATTTCTCGAAGAACCAGTGCCGCTATGTGGTCGATCTGAAGGATGCCGATTATATGGACAGCTCTGCCCTCGGCATGTTGCTGTTGTTGCGCGAGCACGTGGGTGAGGAAGGCGGGAAAGTGCGGATTGCCAATTGCCGGCCGGATATCAGCAGGATTCTGGCGATCGCCGCGTTCGACCGGCTGTTCGATATCGCATGAATTCCGCATCTAGTCAGGCACGACAGAGTGTCTCGGCATTGTGGCAGTGCGAAATGTCGTGTGACAGGAACAGGTGCTGTATTGGCTCGGGAGCGGTTCAGATCTGGCATTGCGCCGCGGATGCCCGCTTCGGCACCACTGTGTGCTCCTTGAACGAGATACTGGAAGGGTCGGAAATGTCGTTAGGACAGTCTGAGAGCCGCAGCCGGCAATGAGGTCAATCGGATCGGTCAGGCGTGGCTGCAGGAATCCCAGCGCGGCGCCTGGCCGGATGCTGCTGGTTCACAACGATGCCTGATTCCATTTTGCGGTTTCTTGACCTCAGAGCCGAGGACTTCGACTTTCTCGGACGCTATCTGCCGCTGGTCGGCCAGTGCGCCGACCGGTTTGCAGAGGAATTTTACGCCTTTCTCTCCCGCCAGCCAGAGACCAAGGCCTTCCTGGAAGATCTGGTCCCGGAGCAGTTCGACATGCTGCTCAACCAGCAGGCGCGGCATTTCCGGCGCCTCCTGACTGACCGCTTCGATGCTCGGTATCAGTCTGATCTCAAGCGCCTGGGCGATATTCACCATCGGGCGGGTATCGAGCCGGCGTGGGTCACCGGGGGCTATGCTCTGTACTGGCAGCGATTCGACGAACTCGGGGATTCGGCGGAAGTACCATCCCGCGATCGCCCGCGCCTGCGTCAGATACTGTCGAAACTAGTCCTCGCAGACCTATGTTTGCAGCTCCAGGGCTACGCCAGCGCCCAATCTCGGGATGACGGGGTGCGTGAGGCGCTGAGCCGCGTCCTGATCAGCACCATTCTGATGGAACAGCCCAACGGCACATGGGACAGCTTCATGCGCCGTATGTGCCGCGCGCTGGTCGGCGGCGACACCCATATCGTGGCGGCCTGGACCGCCACGATATCACCAGGAACCGGCGAGCTGGGATTGAACTTCATTGCCGGCTCGCAGGGCGACCGTGAACCCGACCCGGTTGTCCTGCTGCACCCTGATAATATCTGCCGTCGAGCACTGTACGCCAGGCGGCCGCTTGTGCTTCCGGCGCGCGGTATAGCCGGGCTTGAATGGATGCAGGCGCATCTGCCGGAGGCTGCGAAGGAAGTCGGTCTGTTCCCGTTCGGAGAATCCGAGAGCGGCCACACCGGGGTCGGCATTTTTGCCACCGACTCGGCAAATTATTTCAGCCGCATCGGCTTCGGCCATTTCCAGGCCTTTTCGCAATTCGGTGACCTGATGCTCAAATTGCGCAACCAGAGCCTGAAGGATCCGCTGACCGGCCTGCCAAACCGCACTCTGTTCTATGACCGCCTGAATCATATGCTGGCCGGTGCAGATCGCAGGACGCGGCTGCTCGCAATCGGGGTCATCGATCTGGATGGTTTCAAGCCCATTAACGACAGCTATGGCCACAAGGTGGGTGACGAGGTGCTGGCGGAAGTAGCCGCGCGCCTGCGGTCGGTCATGCGTCCGACAGACACCCTGGCGCGCCTGGGTGGGGACGAGTTCGGCTTGCTGGCCGACAATCTGGACAATGTCTATGCGGTCGAGGCAATACTGGATCGCATGCTTCAGGTTTTGAAGACCCCCATCACCGGGAATTCAGGCCGATACGGCGTCTCGGCAAGTATCGGATTCACGCTTTTCCCGCTGGACAAAGGGGACGCGGAGACCCTCCTGCGGCATGCGGATATGGCCATGTATTCATCCAAGCGTGGCGGAGGCGACCGTGCCACGCTTTATTCCGTGAATCCGTCCGATGAATCGGAATGGCAGTCTCATGTCAGTCATGAACTGCGTCAGGCCGTTTCCCAGGGAGACCTGGTTCTGCATTATCAGCCTCAGGTCGATATGGCTACCGGCAACGTTCTGGCTGCCGAAGCACTGTTGCGGTGGAATCATCCCGTTCGAGGACTTATTGCACCGGGGGAGTTTCTGGATGCGATCGAAGAAGGCCCCATGGCCAGACAGGTCGGACAATATGTCCTGGATCGGGCGCTCTCGGATGCGTCGGCATGGCAGGCGCGAGGGCTATCGCTGCGGCTGGCGGTAAACATCAGCACGCGTCACCTGCTGGCTCCCGAATTTCTGGAGGATTTGCAAAATGCGCTTGCCAGGCACGTCTTTCCTGCAGAAAGGCTGGAACTCGAGGTAACCGAAACCACTGCCATCACGGATCTGCAATTGGCGCAGACCGTACTGTCGGCTTGCAGGCGTCTGGGGGTAAGCGTGGCGCTTGATGATTTCGGTACCGGCAATGCACCGCTCAGCTATCTGCAAGTGCTTCCGGCCGACACGATCAAGATCGATCGGGGATTTGTGCGCGACATACTTGAAAATCCAAAGGATGCTGCCATCGTTGCCAGCGTGGTTACCGCAGGCCGGCTGATGGGGCTAGAGGTGGTGGGGGAGGGCGTGGAAAGCTCCGAACACGGCTCCATGCTGGTGCGATTCGGCTGCCGGCGGGCGCAGGGCTATGCGATTGCCAGACCTATGCCGCCGGATTCCCTTCCCGGCTGGGCGCAGGGCTATGAAGGCGACCCCACCTGGGCCGCATGGCTAGACCTGCCATGGCGTCCCGAGGATTATGGCATGATGATCGTTATGCTATCTCATGTGCAAGGCGCGCGACGGATCTCCGTGGCGTTGACCGATCCGAATGTTGCATTTCCGGAACATCTGCTGGATGCGAATGCCGAACGTCTATGTGATCTCGGGCGATGGCTCGATGGTGAGGGCGCAAGCCGGTTTCCGGATCATCCGCGCATCAATTCGATTCGCAGGCTCCACGACCGACTGCACAAGACGGTGCGGACCGCGGGGCGCATCAAGCTGTCTGGCAAATCAGATGCGGGCGAGCTAAAGGTAAAGGCCGACCAGATCCACACGTTTTCCGACGCCATCCAGGCCCAGTTCCTCGAGTGGATGAAGTCGAGCAGGGTGCGGACCCAGCGCCGGAGAAGCCTGCGCACGGCTTCCTAATTTAAGGATTGCGTATGCGAAATCGAAGCACCGTCCCAGACGAAGACCGCAGGAAATCGCCGTGCCTATTCCCTTGAATGTCCTGCTGGTGTCTGTCCGTTCTCACGTAGGAGGCCCGGTTTGCGAGGCGCTCGCCACCGACGGATTCGCGCCGCGCTGCCTGCAAATTTCATCTCCCGACGCGGTCGGCGTGATCCGTTCGGACAGAGAATGGGACGTCGCGCTGATCGATCTGATGGCCAGCGCCCCCGGCGCTAAAGATGTGCTCCGGGCAGTCCGTTCGGCCGGTTTCCGGCGGCCGGTGATAGCGCTCGTCTGCGATATGTCGGACGCGAGCCGCCTCCTGGGCGAATTCATCGATGATGTGGACGCCAGTGTCCCTATGAATGATTTGGGAAGGCTCGGCGCGGCAATACGCCGGTATCTGCCGTACCCGGCTTCGCCACTCGAATCGGCGGGAAGTCTGGAATCGGCGGCTGACGCGGCCGGCTGGGGCACAGGGAACCCTGTTGTCCGCGAGGTCAACAAGCTCATTTTTATGGAGGAGGCTCTCCGCCAGAGCGAAGAGCTGTTCCGCGAGATTGCGGAAAACATACATGAGGTATTTTTTGTACGCGACCTGCAGCGTGACCGCATGATTTACGTCAGCCCGTCCTATGAACGCATGTGGGGGCGTCCGCGGAACCTGCTATACAAGGATCCGGCAGACTTTCTCCGCTATGTGCATCCCGATGACGGCGAACGGGTCGCAACGGAGCACGGCAGACAGGATGAGCGGCACCCCTTCAATCTCGAATTCCGCATTCTGCTGCCAGACGATACGGTGCGGTGGATGTGGGCCCGGACATTTCCGGTCCGTGATCAGATAGGCAAGGCCTATCGTCTTGCCTATCTGGTCGAGGACATCACCAGCCGCAAGTTTGCCGAGCACAGCCGGCTGGAGGCCGAGAAATTCCAGCGGGATACCCTGATCCGTGAAGTGCATCACCGCATCAAGAACAATCTGCAGGGTGTCGTGGGGCTGCTGCGCCAGCACGCCATTGAGCATCCGGAAGTCACGGCGCCGCTCGAAGGGGCGATATCCCGGGTCAACGCCATCGCGATGGTGCACGGGCTTCAGGGTCGGGAGGCCGGTGACGGCGTGCGGCTATGTGACATGGTGGAGGCCATTTGCCGCGCCGCGGCCGATCTGACCGGAGTTTCGGTAAAGCCCGAACTTGAAAGGGTGCTCGCCCGTCCGGTGCTGCTGTCGCAAAAGGAGGCCGTTCCGATTGCCCTGACCGTGAACGAGCTGGTGTTCAATGCAGTCAAGCACAGCGGGCACGGTGCGGCGAGGGCAATGTTGCGCGTGATGGTGGATCACGATGGTGCCTGCGCCTGGGTGCGGATCGCCAATCTCGGTGCCCGGCTCCCGAGCGGATTCGATTTTGCAGCCGGTGATGGCCTTGGCACCGGCCTGACGTTGGTGAAGTCGCTGCTTCCGCGCGCGGCCGCGAGTCTTTCGATTCACGAAGATGTCAGGGGAGTTGTGGCGCTGTTGGAGTTGCAGCCACCCAACGTCACGCTGATGTAGAATGTTCCGCGCGGTTCCGCAGATGGGTTCTCGTGCGCCGCGCTCGCTCATGTCCGGTCGCTGAACTGGCCGGCATGGTCCGGGCCGGCGCGGGCGTTCGGGCAACAGCGACTGGCGATTGACGGCGGTTGCATAAAGCTGCAAATATGTCGCCGAAGGGTTGTGGCAGCAAAAATTCCGACCCAAACCGTCAACAAAGATTTCCCAGGCGATGCCCAAGACCACTGTGCTTCTTGTCGATGATGATCGACTGATTCTGGCAATGCTTGGTTCCGGTCTCAGGCACGCCGACTACGATGTGCTGGAGGCGTCCTCGGGCGAGGAAGCGCTCCGGATCTGCGAAGCACGGCAGCCAGAGCTGGCGGTGCTCGACGTACGGATGCCCGGCTTGTCCGGCGTCGACACTGCCAGGGCGATGCGCGAACGCAGTGCAGTTCCATTTGTGTTTCTGTCGGCGTACGGGGATCTGGATACCGTGCGACAGGCAGCCGGTGAAGGAGCGCTCGGGTATCTCCTAAAGCCCGTGGACCTTCCTCAGATACTCCCTTCGATCGAGACGGCGCTCGTGCGTGCGGCAGAACTACGCAGGCTCCGGGCCGCCGAGTCTCATCTCAACGAAACACTGAATCGGAACAGGAGCGTAAGTCTGGCAATAGGTGTGATTATGGAACGACACCGTTTGTCGCAGGCCGAAGCGTTCGAGGTTCTGCGGTTTTTTGCGCGCTCGCATCGACGCAAGATTTCCGAGGTGGCCGCGGAAGTGGTACGGGCTGTCGATACCATCAATCTACCGCGCAGTGCGCAGTGATGCCAGTCTCCTGGCGAGTGGGACATTTCCCTTGCAAAGATAGCGATCGGGCAGGGTAAGTTCCGGGTTTCGAGGTGTGGTTGCTGCGGACACCAGCCGATAATAATCCATTTGCGGTGATCTTGCCGGTCCGGCACAGGGTGACCGAACAACCGAACGCTCGATCGTCGTTGTTCGTTCTGTCAGAAGCCATGCGGACGGCCCTTTTTGCAAAGCACGTCCGGCCTGGAATGCGGGTTGGCAGCCCTTGGCACGCATCTTGCTTTTCAGTGTTCCATCTGGTGTGCCGATCTGACAGGAGTGCCATGCCGCAGCCCAGCTTCCTTCCGCCGTCCCGGCCCGATGTCGCCCTGCCGGCAGCTCCGGCCTCGGTTCCTGCTTCCGGGGGCAGCAGCGATGCCGGAAGTTCATTTCCGGCTGTCCTGGCAGCGCATGGCACGGTGCACGGAAGTCCCGCGCAAGCAAGCGGTTCCGAGTCTGCTGCGGGTGGCGGCACGCAGCCGGCTCCCTGTGCCAGTGATCCAGGCGCGGAACGGCCTGCGGCAAAGGAAGGCAAGGCGGTCAAGCGCGCAAGTTCGGTCACGGATGGCAAGACGGCAGTCAAGGGGGCAGGCGACGGCAAGAACTTGCCGCATTCGATGCCGCCGGACAGCACACTGGCCGTGGCAGTGCCTCGGCACACGCCGGGGCAGTCGCCCCAGGCAGCCCATGGCCCGTCTGCGCGGCAGGGTGTGCCGTCGGGGACTGTGGCAGCAGCCGGAATCAGCCCGTCGGTCGGCTTGCCGGCGGTGCAGACTGGGCAGAAGGCGGCCGCAGCGGCAACGGTTCGGCTGCCCGCGTCCCTATCCGCATCAATGGTCGGGAGCGGTGCTCTGGCGACGCGCACTGCGGGAAACTCCGCAAGCGGCCCAGTCCGACCGTCCGTTACGACCACGGGTGTGCTGCCGACGGATACAGCGCACGATGCAGTGGCGTCGCAGGGCGCGTCCATTTCCAAGGAACTCGAGGCGAAGGCAATTTCGGCGAACCCGGTGCCTGCGCCGGCTCACCCGGCCACGCAGCCGGCATCGACAAATGATCTGTTCCAACCGGTTTTGTCTGCTGTGGCCGCCGGGCCTCCGGTGGCCACAGCTGCACCCGGAAATCCGGCCGCGGCGCTTCAGATCAACCCTCCAATCACCCAGGCAGGTTGGGATCAGGCTTTGGGCAGCAGCATGGTCTGGATGGTCAACGGCCGGATTCAATCTGCCCAGCTCAACATCAATCCGCCGCACCTTGGACCGATTGAAGTGCATATTGCCATCCGCAATGACCAGACGAGCGTAGCGTTTGTCTCGACACATTCTGAGGTTCGCGATGCCCTGCAATCGGCCATTCCGGGTCTGCGCGAGGCATTTGCGAGCAATGGCCTCAACCTTGCCAATGTGGATATCTCCCAGCATTCCTTTTCGCAGAACTCCAGACAGGGCGACAGCCGGTCCTCGCACCGTGCCGTGGCGGCCTTGTCCGAGGACGACATCGTTGCCAAACCAACGGCGATGCATGTCGGCCTGATCGATTTCTACGCCTGAGGCATCGCCGCTTCGCTTAGCTGGTCCCGACTCGCGCGCAAGCGGCTTCCGGGGTGAGCCGGAATTACGCCGCCGGCTCCCAGCCCATTCCGTCAATTTCTTGTCGAACCGCGTTCAGCGGGTAGTTAACCCATTGAAAGTACGTTACTTCCGTACGAACTGTCTGTGGCATGCGTCTTGCTAACGATCGGTCATACAACGTACGAGGGCCGGATGCATGGCAAAGACCGACGAACGCGATCGGCGCGATCGCGACGACGATGAGGACGAAGACGACAAGAAGGCCAAAAAGCCAGCCAAGGGTGGCGGCACGCGGATCGTGCTGATCGCAGGAGGCGTGACCTTGCTGCTGGTCGCCTCGATTCTTGGCACTTTCCTCATTACCCGTCTGCTGGAAGGCGGCCGCCCCACCGCAAGCGCTGCAGTGGGTGCGGCGCCGGCCGCGGCGCAGCCGGTCCCGGCTCCGCAGCCGAAGCCGGTTGAACCGCCAAAGGCGACACAGGAGCTGTATTTGGCCCTGGATCCGCCGTTTGTCGTGAACTTTCAGGGTCAGACCGGGTTGCGCTTCCTCCAGGTCACCATCGAGGTGATGGCCCACAACGTGGCAGCCATCAAGGATGTCAAGAAATATATGCCTCATATCCGTAACAATCTGGTGATGCTGCTGAGCAGCCAGACTTTCGCTGACCTCGGTACCCTCGCCGGCAAGGAGAAGGTCCGCGCCGAGGCGCTCGCGGAGATCCAGAAGATCATGCAGGAGGAGACCGGCAGTCCGCAGATCTCGGCCGTTTATTTCACCAGTTTCGTGATGCAGTGACCGCCATGGCAGCCAACGATCTGCTCAGCCAGGACGAAATCGATGCGCTGCTGACCGGCGTGGAGAGCGGCAGCGTAAAAACCCAGGATGACCTCGCCTCGCATGACGGGGTCGCACGCTCGTTCGACATCGCCAGCCAGGACCGCATCGTGCGCGGCCGCCTGCCCACGTTGGAGATGGTCAATGACCGCTTTGCGCGGCTGCTACGCATCGGGCTGTTCAACATGCTGCGGCGCTCGCCGGAGATCAGTCCCGGCGAAGTGAAAATGTTCAAATTCTCCGAATACGTACACAGCCTGTTCGTGCCGACCAGTCTGAATATCGTGCGCGTTAAGCCGCTGCGGGGCACGGCGCTTGTGATTTTCGACCCCAAGCTTGTGTTTGCAGTGGTGAACACCTATTTCGGTGGCGTTACCCGGTTTCGGGCGAAGATCGAAGGCAGGGAGTTCACCGCCACAGAGCAGCGCATCATTCATATGCTGCTGGAACAGGTGTTCCACGATCTCAAAGAGGCCTGGAAGCCGGTGCTTCCCGTAATTTTCGAGTTCGTCGCCTCTGAGGTCAATCCCCAGTTTGCAAACATTGTCAGCCCGAGCGAAGTGGTGGTGGTGAGCACATTCCGCATCGAGATCGAGGGTGACGGGGGAGAGGTGCATGTCGCGATGCCGTACTCAATGGTCGAGCCGATCCGGGAACTGCTCAATACCGGCCTGCAAAGCGACCGGGACCAGGTCGATGAGCGCTGGCTCACGGCGCTGCGCGAAGAGGTCAAAGAGGCCGTTGTCGAGGTCAGCAGCACGCTTACTGAAACCGAAATATCGCTGCGCGAGCTGATGAACCTGAAGGCGGGCGATGTGATACCGATCGAGTTTCCTGCCCAGGTGGTGCTCAAGGCGGAGAGTGTGCCCACATTTCGCGGCAAATACGGGGTGTCGCGCGGTAATCGCTCGATCAAGGTGACGGAAGCTATCAAACGCTCGCCACAGTAGAAATATCAGGCAACCAACGGAGAACCTATGAGCGATTCGGCGACAAAAGACGGTGACTATGCGCGCGCCCCACTGCCTGACCTCAAGCCCGAAGGCGGTGCGGCGTCCGGGGATGCCAACCTCGAAGTGATACTTGATATTCCGGTGACGATCTCGATGGAGATCGGACGTACGCGCATAAGCATCCGGCATTTGATGCAGCTCAACCAGGGATCGGTCGTCGAGCTGGATAGACTTGCGGGCGAGCCTCTTGATGTTCTTGTCAACGGTACGCTGATCGCCCATGGCGAGGTTGTCGTTGTCAACGAGAAGTTCGGCATCCGGCTTACGGACGTAATCAGTGCCGCCGAGCGAGTACAGAAGCTCAAATGAGAATCCTGCAGTTGTGGCAGCCATTGAATCCATGCCTCTCGGCAGGTTCAGTGTTGAGACGCGCTATGCGAACGGCTTTAAGGATACTGGTGCTCGTGGCGGTTCCTGCTGTCGCCGCTGCTGCGCCCAAAGGATCCTCGCCGGTGTCGCGGACGGTCACGGACAGCCTGATACAGGTCGTGCTGGGACTGGTGCTGGTGCTGTTGGTGATTGTCGCGGCGGCCTGGATCATGCGGCGGTTCGGACATCTGCAGACAGCAGCCGGTGGGGGCCTGCGCATCGTGGGGGGGTTGTCGCTCGGGCCACGCGAGCGCGCAGTCCTGATCCAGGTCGGAGAACGCCAGATCCTGCTTGGCGTTGCGCCGGGACGCATCCAGACCCTTCACGTGCTCGACCAGATTCTCTCCGGTACGCCGCAGTCGGCGGCTCCGGCCCAGGGATTTGCAGCACGTTTGGCGTCGGTCCTAAAGCAGGGACAGCGGCCGTGATGCGGCGTTTATTGCTTGCCCTGAGCCTGCCGCTGCTTGTGCTGGCGCCGCACGTGGCGTTGGCGTCCCCGGCTGGCCTGCCGGCATTCACCGTAACTCGGGCTGCCGGAGGAGGGGAAACATATTCGGTCAGCCTGCAGATCCTCGCGGTTATGACCGCGCTGACGCTTCTGCCGGCTGCCATCATGATGATGACGTCGTTTACCCGCATCATTGTCGTCCTTGCCATCCTGCGCCAGGCGCTTGGTACCGGGCAGACACCGCCGAACCAGATTCTACTAGGGCTGGCGCTATTCCTGACATTTTTCGTCATGGCTCCGGTGTTCAACCAAATAAACAGCGAAGCGCTGCAGCCTTATCTGCACAAGTCCATGCCGCTGGATAAGGCGTTACTGCGCGCGGAAAAGCCGCTCAAGAAATTCATGCTTGCCCAGACCCGGGAAAGCGACATTGCCCTCTTCGCGCGCATCGCAGGGCGCCGCAGCATTGCATCGCCCGACAAGACCCCGATGTCCCTGCTGGCCCCGGCATTCGCGACAAGCGAACTCAAGACCGCCTTCGAAATAGGGTTCCTGATCTACATTCCGTTCGTGATCATAGATCTGGTGGTGGCGAGCGTGCTCATGGCGATGGGCATGGTCATGCTTTCGCCCCAGACGATCTCCTTCCCTTTCAAGCTGATGCTGTTTGTGCTGGTCAACGGCTGGGGGCTGGTGGTGGGAACCCTCGCTGCGAGTTTTCACCCCTGAGATCAAGCCATGAGCCCCGAAACCGCAATGACGGTCGGACAGCAGGCACTCGAAGTGACGGTCATGCTTGCTGCACCGTTGCTGCTCGCGGCCCTGGCCGTAGGCTTGCTGGTAAGCATGTTTCAGGCCGCAACCCAAATAAACGAGACCACGCTGAGCTTCATACCGAAGCTCATGATACTCGTGGTCGCGCTGGTCGTCGCCGGCCCGTGGATGCTGCATCTGATCATCGGATATACCCGAGAGCTTTACGAGAGCATCCCTACGCTGGTGAGGTTTGGGGGTTGAGGATGCCGGAGCACCAAACATGAAATTTACCAGCGCTGAGCTTGCGTCATTCATTGGATCTTTCATGTGGCCCTTGATTCGCATCGGAGCCTTTGTCGGAACAGCTCCGATTGTCGGTAGCGCCATGGTTCCGAACCGCATACGCGTGGGCCTGGCGTTGCTGGTCACGCTGGTGGTCTTTCCGCTGCTACCTGCTGCCCCCAGGGTCGAGCCGCTGGGTGCCGACGCACTGTTTGTCACGGCGCAGCAACTGCTCATCGGAGTCGCGATGGGGCTTATCCTGCGTCTGACGTTCAATGCCCTTGAGCTCGCGGGACAGATGATCGGACAGCTTATGGGTCTGGGCTTTGCAGCCATGGTGGACCCCAACAGCGGTGTCCAGGTGCCGGTGCTGAGCCAGTTCTACGTCATCATGGCAACGTTACTGTTTCTGGCGTTCAACGGCCATCTGATCATGATCAAGATGCTCGCTGACAGCTTCAGATCGCTTCCGGTATCGACACATGGATTCGGACCAGATGCCATAAGCGCGGTGATCCAGTGGGGCGGACAGATGTTTGCCGGTGCGGTCATGGTGGCGTTGCCCGCGGCGGCAGCTCTGCTGCTTGTCAACATCGCGTTCGGAGTCATGACACGTGCCGCGCCGCAGCTCAATGTCTTCGCGGTCGGGTTTCCGGTAATGGTCCTGCTCGGGCTGCTGGTGCTCGTGATGTCGCTGCCCGACCTGTCGTCCCAGTTTACGCGCCTGATCGACGGGTCCTTCGGACTGATGCGGCAGGTGGCCGGGGAGACAAGAGTTCATGGAATCTGACCGCGACCAGGAGCGCACCGAAAGCGCCACTCCCAAACGCCAGAAAGAGGCGCGTGAGAAAGGCCAGGTAGCTCGGTCGCGCGAGCTCAACACCGCGGTGCTGATGCTGGCGACCGCAGCGGGCATGTTCTTTTCGGGCGCGAGCATGCTCCGGGGGCTCGGCAAACTCATGCGCGGCTCGCTGACACTGAGCCGTCCTGCAATATTCAATGCAGGCCACATGCCGCACGCATTCTTGCACGCGGTCGTATCCGTGCTCGCCAGATTCGCCCCACTGGCGCTGATCATGTTGGCAGCAGCATGGCTCGCGCCGCTTGCCCTGGGGGGCTGGTCGTTCAGTCCTGCAGCCATGGGGTTCAAATGGGACAGGCTGGACCCCGTCCGGGGAATCGGCCGGCTATTTTCCCTGCGCAGCCTGATGGAACTGGCCAAGTCACTGGCAAAGTTTGTGCTGCTGGCGGTAATCGCCAGCATGCTCTTGTGGCACAGATCTGCAGAGATTATCGGTCTTGGCGCTGAGCCGCTTGATGTGGCGCTATCGCATATGGTCGTCCTGCTGCTGCAGTCACTAGCGGTCCTGTGTCTTGGTCTAGTGGCAATCGCCGCAGTTGACGTGCCCTTTCAGCTCTGGGATCACGCACGCGAGCTGAAGATGACGCGCCAGGAAGTGCGCGATGAATTCAAGGAAACAGAAGGCCGGCCGGAGGTCAAGGCGCAGATACGGCGCATCCAACGGGAGATGGCCAAGCGCCGCATGATGACCGAAATCCCGAAGGCCGACGTCATCGTCACCAATCCGACGCATTACGCGATCGCGCTGCGATATGACCAGACGCGCATGCGGGCGCCGCGCGTGGTGGCAAAGGGAGCCGATCTGATCGCGGAACAGATCCGCAAGATCGGCGCCGAGCACAGGGTGGCCATTCTGAGTGCTCCGCCCCTGGCGCGCGCCCTCTATTTCAGCACCGAGCTCGGGCGCGAAATTCCGGCAGGACTCTATCTGGCGGTGGCCAAGGTACTTGCCTACGTCTACCAGCTGCGCAGCCGCGGCGCCGAGCCCGGCTCTGAGCCGATTCCAGACCTCGAAATCCCTGATGACTTGAGGCACGACTGAGCCATGGCCGAAATGACATCCAGCTTGGACCTGCGCACGTTCAGCCGTACCGCGCTGGGCGCCCCGCTGTTCTTGATCATGATACTCGCCATGGTGATCATTCCGCTGCCGCCGCGGGTTTTGGACATTCTATTCACTTTCAACATCGCGCTGTCATTGGTCGTGATCCTTGTGGTGGTGTACACGCTGCGTCCGCTCGATTTCGCAGCATTTCCGACGGTGCTTCTGGTGGCAACACTGCTGCGGCTGTCGCTCAACATCGCATCCACGCGGGTGGTGCTGCTGCATGGACAGAACGGTTCGGGGGCGGCGGGGCAGGTGATCAAGGCATTCGGCGATTTCGTCGTCGGCGGCAATTATGCGGTAGGTCTGGTGGTCTTCGCGATTCTTGTGATCATAAACTTCGTTGTGGTCACCAAGGGCGCAGGGCGCGTGTCAGAGGTGAGTGCCCGGTTTACTCTCGATGCCATGCCTGGAAAGCAGATGGCAATCGACGCCGACCTCAATGCCGGTCTGATCACTCAGGAAGAGGCGAAGCTGCGGCGTTCCGAAGTGGCCCGTGAGGCGGATTTTTACGGTTCGATGGATGGTGCCAGCAAATTCGTGCGTGGCGACGCAATTGCCGGCATATTGATCCTGTTCATCAACATCATCGGCGGGCTTGCGGTTGGCGTGATACAGCACGGCATGACGTTCAGCGATGCCTTGCATAACTACACGCTGCTGACCATTGGCGACGGCCTGGTTGCCCAGATTCCGTCGCTCATTTTGTCGACAGCGGCCGCCATCATTGTGACTCGCGTGTCGAGTGCCCAGGACATGGGCAAGCAGATATTGTCCCAGATGTTCGAAAATCCACGCGCCCTCGGTGTGACTGCAGGCGTAATCGGCGTGATCGGCGTTATACCAGGCATGCCGAACCTGGCTTTTCTGACGCTTGCGGCGGTGTGCGGAGCAGTGGCGTACATGATTGCCAGGCGCAAGCAGGTGCAGTCCCAGGCGCCAGCTCCGGTGGCGGTGCCGGTTGCCGCTGGCGGAGAGCCCCGCGAACTCAGTTGGGAAGACGTAGTCCCGCCCGATACGGTCGGCCTGGAAGTAGGATACCGGCTGATACCGCTGGTGGACAAGAACCAGGGCGGCCAGCTGATGGCGCGTATAAAAGGCGTGCGCAAGAAACTGTCCCAGGAACTCGGATTTCTGGTGCCGGCCGTGCACATCCGGGACAACCTGGAACTGGCCCCGAATGCCTATCGCATCAGCCTGCATGGGGTAGTGGTGGGCCAGGGCGATGTGCAGCTGGAGCGCGAGATGGCGATCAATCCGGGTCGCGTCTATGGGAACATCCCGGGTTCGGCCACCCGTGATCCAGCTTTCGGGCTTGAGGCTGTATGGATAGAGCGCCACCTGCGCGAGCAGGCTCTCACGCTGGGCTACACCGTGGTCGATCCGGCTACTGTCATCGCGACCCATCTCAGCCAGCTGCTGCAGGACCATGCGCATGAGCTTCTGGGGCGGGAGGATGTGCAGCAGATGCTCAACAACCTCGCCAAGATCGCTCCCAAGCTGGTCGAAGATCTCGTGCCCAAGACGCTTTCGTTGGGCGTGGTGCTCAAGGTGTTGCAGAACCTTCTGGAAGAGCGGGTTCCGGTA
Organism: Pseudomonadota bacterium; assembly: GCA_021785795.1. Next base: position 10,264 of record JAJYEK010000007.1, on the reverse strand, counting down.
CGGGACATCCGTACGATCGCCGAAACCTTGGCGGTACAGGGGGCGCAGAGTCAAGATGTCGCCGTCCTCACCGCTGCCGTTCGGTCCGCTCTTGGACGCTCCATTCTCCAGCATATCAACGGGATAGCCGCGGAACTGCCTGTAATCACTCTTGATCCTGCTCTGGAACAGATATTGCAACAGTCGCTGCAGGTTGCGGGTGAGGGGGGGATGGGGTTCGAGCCCGGTTTGGTCGACCGCATGCGCAAGGCGCTGACGGAAAGTGCACAGCGCCAGGAGGCCGCAGGGCAGCCGGTGGTGCTGCTGGTAGCGGCAACCCTGCGGCCCTGGCTCGCCCGCTTTACGCGCCACACGGTCCCGGGAATGCGCGTGTTGTCATACAACGAGATACCGGACAACAAGCAGATTCGGATTGTCGCGACAGTGGGCAAATAGGCAACGCGTAATGAACGGTTGATGGGGCGAGGAAGGGCAGAATGCGAATCCAGCGTTTTTTTGCGCCGAACATCCGCCAGGCCATTCGCATGGTACGCGAAGAAGTGGGGCCAGATGCGGTCATCCTCTCCAACACCAAAGTCGAGGGAGGTGTGGAAATTATTGCGGCGGTGGGCTATGACGAAGCATTGCTGCAGCGCGGAGAAGCCGGCAGCACCCCAAGTACCGCGCCTGCCGGACCTCCCAAGCCGGTTGCCGCTTCCGCCCAGATAGAGTGGTCGCAGGAGCCAGCGCTTTTGGAGATGCAGCGCGAGATGAGGTCGCTGCGCGGCCTGCTGGAACAGCAGCTCTCCAGTCTCGCCTGGGGCGATATGGCGCGGCGCAATCCGGTGCGCGCGCGCCTGCTCCATAGCCTTCGTGACACCGGGTTCAGTCCGTCCCTCGCCCGCCAGATTGCCAACGACGCCGCCCAGACCGCCGACTATGAGTCGGCTTGGCGTCAGGCCTTGGCCATACTTGCACACCGTATCGAGGTGACAAACGACGACATTCTCGATCGCGGCGGCGTGGTGGCGCTCATCGGTCCAACAGGTGTAGGCAAGACCACGACGATTGCCAAACTCGCTGCCCGATTTGTGCTGCGCCATGGAGCACGCCATGTGGCGCTGATTACCACTGACAGCTACCGCATAGGCGCGCACGAGCAGTTACGCACCTACGCGAGAATCCTCGGTATTCCCGTGCGGATGGCCGAAAACAGCGAGGAGCTGCGCGTCGCTCTGGAGACGTTCTCCGACAAGCGGCTTGTCCTGGTAGACAGCGCTGGAATGAGCCAGCGTGACTTGCGCCTGTCCGAGCAGCTTGCGCTGCTGGCTGATGGCGGTGAGCGGCTTGGCACCTACCTGGTGTTGTCGGCGGCTGGGCAGATGTCGGTAGCGCTGGAGGCCGCCAGAGCATTTCAGGGTGCCCGGCTTCGCGGCTGCATCATAACAAAGCTTGACGAAGCGACGAGCCTCGGCGGGTTACTGAGTGTGGTGATACAGCAGAAGCTGCCGGTCGCCTATGTCAGCGACGGCCAGCGGGTCCCCGAAGACCTGGCGGTGGCGCGGGCACACAGTCTTGTCAGTTCCGCTGTTTCCCTGGCCGCCCGCGCCACCCGCATGCTGCGCAGCAATAATCATGGTGAGAGCCCGAGGAGGGTTGCAAGCAATGTGTGCGTCTGAGAGTGCCGCCGATCAGGCTGCAGGGTTGCGGCGTATAGCCCGGCCGAGACCGGTACGAGTCATCGCGGTCACGAGTGGCAAAGGCGGCGTTGGCAAGACGAATGTATCGGTGAACCTCGCGTTGGGGCTCACGCTTAACGGGCGTGAAACCCTGCTGCTTGATGCCGACCTCGGTCTGGCGAACGTGGACGTCATTCTCGGTGTGCAACCGACCTACAACCTGTCACATGTCATGAGCGGCGAGCGTTCGCTGGAGGAGGTAATCATTCCGGGTCCGTCAGGGCTCAAGATCGTGCCCGCTTCCTCCGGGGTGCAGGCTATGGCTGATCTCGGTGTGGCCGGTCATGCCGGAATCATTCGTGCCTTCAGCGAGCTTGGGCAGAATCTCGACGTTCTCATCATCGATACCGCTGCAGGCATATCGGATAGCGTCATCAGTTTCTGTCGGGCTTCGCAAGAGGTGATCGTGGTGGTCTGTGACGAACCTGCATCAATCACCGATGCCTATGCCCTGATCAAGGTGCTAAACAGAGATTACGGTCTGAGCCGGTTCCGGGTCCTGGCAAACATGGCCAGGAGCATCCAAGAAGGCCGTGCGCTGTACGAGAAGATTGCACGCGTTACCGACCGCTTTCTGGATGTCGCGCTTGACTATCTCGGGATGGTTCCGTTCGATGAATACTTGCGCAAAGCGGTGCAGAAGCAGAGAGCAGTGGTTGACGCCTATCCGCGCAGTCGGGCTGGCACGGCATTCCGGAATCTGGCGCAGAAGGCGGATGCGTGGCCGATGCCGGAGAGTGCGCGCGGCCACCTCGAGTTCTTCGTAGAGCGTCTTCTTAACGCCGGCAGGACCGAACCGTGTGCGGTTGCATGAGCGGTGCAGCCAGATATGCCGCAAACCAGGCGAAGGGCATTGAAGATACCCTCGCCAGGAACGCCGGGCTGGTGAAACGCATTGCATACCATCTGATCAGCAGGCTTCCCGCCAGCGTTCAGGTGGATGACCTGATTCAGGCGGGCATGATCGGGCTGCTGGAGGCCGCGCGCCACTACGATGCGTCGCAAGGGGCGAGCTTCGAGACCTATGCCGGAATCCGGATACGTGGGGCCATGCTCGACGAAATGCGAAAGAACGATTGGGCACCCCGCTCGGTGCACCGCCGTGCGCGGGAGGCCGCGCAAGTGATTCACGAACTCGAAAATCGTTATGGCCGTGACGCACGCGACAGTGAGGTTGCCGACGGGCTCGGTATTTCGCTCGAAGAGTATCACCGCATCCTTCAGGATGCCTCGAGCTGCAGGTTGTTCAGTCTGGATGATGTCGGTGACGACGAGCCCGGGCTCGTCGAAGATCTGCCGTCGGACGTCCCAGATCCGCAGCAGGGGTTGCAGGCCGAGGATTTCCGGCGAAGTTTGGCGCAGGCGATTGATGCTCTTCCGGAACGTGAGCGACTGGTGCTGGCGTTGTACTACGATGATGAGCTCAACCTCAAAGAGATCGGTGCCGTCCTGGGCGTGAGTGAATCACGCGTGAGCCAGATTCACAGCCAGGCTGTGCTGCGGCTGAAGGCGCGCATGCATGATTGGAGTGGTGATTGACGCCCGGGCGCAGCGCATAAGCCCGTGGCAGATAGTTAGTTCAAGCGGAGGCGGTATGGACAAGAATACGAAGATCCTGATCGTGGATGATTTCGCCACGATGCGCGGAATCATAAAGAACCTGCTGCGGGATCTGGGCTACAACAATATTGTCGAGGCAGATGACGGGAATACGGCACTGCCAGTTCTGCGAGCGGGCGGAATTCAATTTCTGATTACCGACTGGAATATGCCGGGAATGTCAGGTCTGGAGCTGCTGCGTTCAATCCGTTCCGATGCAAATCTTGCCAAGCTCCCGGTACTGATGGTAACGGCTGAGGCGAAGCGCGACCAAATTGTGGAGGCGGCGCAGGCCGGTATCAACGGTTACATCGTCAAGCCGTTCACCGCCAATACGCTGAAGGAGAAGATCGACAAGATATACGAGCGCATTGCGGCAAGCGCATGAAGAAAGCACGTGCGTACTGAGAAGACCTGGGAACGGGAATGAACAAAAAATTGACCAAGCAGCAGTGTCTGGATGAGGTGCGCATGCTGGCCCGCCGCATTGAAGATTCCGACGATGATGACGCCAGCCGCATTCTGGACGAATTTCATAACGGCCGAGACGCCGATCTGTTCGGAGAGATTGGGCGCCTGACACGCGATCTGCATGACACGCTCAACAGCTTTCAGCTGGATGCGCGTGTAGCGGCAATCGCGGAGAAGGACATTCCGGACGCGCGCGACCGTCTGAACTATGTTGTCTCGATGACGGAACAGGCGGCCCGCCGCACGCTCAATGCCATAGAGGAAACCTTGCCGGTGAGCAACCGTCTCGGTGAAAGTGCCACCAGCCTGAAAGAGGAATGGTCGCGCTTTACACGGCGGGAGCTTACGCCGGAGGAGTTCCGTGCTCTGGCGCGACGCATCGAGGAGTTTCTGGCCGTGATCACCAAGGATGCCTCGCATATCCATGCCAACCTAATGGATATCCTTATGGCGCAGGAGTACCAGGACATCACTGGCCAAGTGATCCATAGGGTGATACGCCTGGTGCAAGAGGTCGAAGACAGTCTGGTCGGACTCATCCGAGTTTCGCGTCAGCGTATCCTGCCGGCGGATCCGGACAAAGGCAGCCAAACGACCCTGGAGGGACCCCAAATCAGGCCGGCCGGCCGGCTGGACGTGGTGGCAAACCAGGACGAGGTGGACAGCCTTCTGTCCAGCCTCGGATTCTGACGGAATGCGGCCATGGCGATAGACGCCGACGACAAGATCCTGCAGGACTTCCTGGTCGAGGCCGGCGAGATCGTCGAAAACCTGGGCAGCCAGCTCGTGGAGTTGGAGAGCCGCGCCGGCGACTTCGATCTTCTGAACGCAGTGTTTCGTGGGTTTCACACGATCAAGGGCGGCGCCGGCTTTCTTAATCTGAGCCCGATGGTGGAGCTATGCCATCACTCGGAAGACGTTTTCAATTCACTGCGCCAGGGCAAGCGCACAGTCGACGCGGACCTCATGGATGTTGTGCTTCAGGCCGTAGACGTCGTGAACGCCATGTTTCAGGCGTTGCGCGCCGGCCGGGATCCGGCGCCCGTCGACAAGCAACTCATCGAACGACTCGAGAGCCTGGCACAGCCGGCCCAGGCCCCAACGCAGCGCTCGGTTGCGTCGCAGCCGGCTGCAAACACCGATGACCTGACCGATCAGGAATTCGAAGCTCTGCTCGATGCATTGCCTGCAGGGGTGCCGGCCCCGGCAGTCGAGACCGCTAAGTCTGGTCAAAGCGGCGAGATCACTGACGCTGAGTTCGAAGCCCTGCTCGATGCATTGCAGGGCGCGCCGGCCGAAAAGACCGGGGCTGCCCGCATGCCGGCGGTGAAATCGGTTTCTGGCGAGATCGTGAACGATCCACCGTCCGCTCCTGCGGCTGCCCCGGTTGCGGCCGAAAACACGGTGCGTGTGGACACTAAGCGGCTGGACGACATCATGAACATGGTCGGCGAACTCGTGCTGGTACGAAACCGGTTGGTTACGCTCAAGGCGGCCACCGACGATGAGCAGATGGCGGCTGCGGTCGCCAATATTGATGTAGTCACCGAAAATCTGCAGGTCGCGGTCATGAAGACGCGCATGCAGCCAATAAAGAAGGTATTTGGGCGCTTTCCGCGCGTCGTGCGCGATCTTGCCCGCGGGCTCGGCAAGGAAGTGGTTCTGGAGCTCCAGGGCGAGGAAACCGATCTGGACAAGAATCTGGTTGAGGCGCTCGCCGATCCGCTAGTGCATCTCGTGCGCAATGCAGTTGACCACGGTATCGAGGGGCCCGAAATTCGGCGGGCCGCCGGAAAGCCGGACGCGGGGCGTGTGCTGCTCGCGGCAGCACAGGAAGGCGATCACATACGTCTAGTGATCGCCGATGACGGTGGTGGCATGGATCCTGAACTGCTGCGGCGCAAGGCGGTGGAAAAAGGCGTTCTCGATCCCGATGCGGCGGCGCGCCTCGGACGCGAAGACTGCTACGGCCTGATCTTCCTGCCAGGATTTTCCACCAAGAGCGAGATTACCGACGTGTCCGGGCGTGGCGTGGGCATGGACGTGGTCAAGACCCGAATAAGCCAGCTCAATGGCACGATTGACATAGAATCGGAGCCTGGCAAGGGCACCCGCATGATCATCCGGGTGCCCTTGACGCTCGCGATCATGCCTACGCTTATGGTGATGGTTGGGCCGCAAGTCTTTGCGCTTCCGCTGACGTGCGTGGCAGAGATCCTGCATCTTGATCTGAAGAAGCTCAACAACATTGACGGTCAGCGCGTGGTTATGGTGCGCGATCGGCCTCTACCTCTGTTCTATCTGCGCCAATGGCTGAACTGCGACGGTTCCGGCGAACCATGGCCGGATTCCGGACACGTAGTGATTGTGACTGCTGGGGCGCAGAGGGTTGGCTTCATCGTCGACAGCCTGATCGGTCAGGAGGAGGTGGTTATAAAGCCTCTGGGCGCGCTGCTCCAGGGCACTCCGGGGTTGGCTGGCGCTACGATCACTGGTAACGGCCGCATGGCGCTGATTCTCGATGTTCCGGGCCTGATGCACGCCTATGGGCGCAGTGCCCGCCAGAGCGAGGTCGCCTGATGGCCGTACGGGTGCTCATTGTTGATGATTCGGGCTTTTTTCGGCGCCGGATCGCGGAGATCCTTTCGGCTGATCCGCTCCTTGAGGTGGCCGGCGTCGCGGCAAATGGCATGGAGGCAATTGAGCAGACAGAGGCGCTGCGCCCGGACGTGATTACCATGGACATCGAAATGCCGGTGTTGGATGGCATCAATGCCGTGCGACGGATCATGGCAGACCGTCCGACACCCATTCTCATGTTTTCTTCCCTCACGCATGAAGGCGCAAAGGCGACACTTGATGCCCTAGATGCCGGAGCAATGGACTACCTTCCCAAGCGCCTGGAGGATATTTCGCAGGATAGGGAGGAAGCGAGGAGGCGGTTGTGTGCCCGGGTACGGGCCCTGGGTCTGCGCAGTCAGGCGCATCACCGCGGCGTGATTCCCGATGTCCGTGAGGGGCGTGCCGCGCACACGGCCGGCTTGCGGCCAATCGGTAACCATCGGCTGGTTCTCATTGGAGCTTCGACCGGGGGCCCGGTGGCGCTACGCCAGGTATTGAGCCAGCTACCCGGCAACTTCCCTCTGCCACTGCTGCTGGTGCAGCACATGCCAGCGAGCTTTACGCCAGCGTTTGCGCAGCGCCTCAACGATCTATGTGCAATTACGGTACGTGAAGCGCGCGACGGAGATGTACTGCAGCCTGGTAACGCGCTTCTGGCTCCCGGAGGGCGGCAGATGCTGCTCGAAGCAAGACGCGACGGAACCGTCGTGCGCGTCCGCGACAGCGAAGCAAGCCAGCATTACCACCCCAGCCTGGATGTGACCTTCGGCTCTGCCGCCACGGTGTATCCTGGCAAGGTGCTGGCGGTCGTCCTCACTGGAATGGGTGCCGACGGGCGCGAAGGTGCGCGCCAACTGAAAGGAAGTGGATCGACTGTCTGGGCACAGGACGAGGCGTCGTGCGCTATCTATGGAATGCCCATGGCAGTTACGGAGGCTGGGCTTGCCGACCAGGTGATCTCGCTCTCCGATATCGGTCCGGCGCTGGCACGGAGGGCCTAGGCCGTGGATATCCTGAGCCTATTCGGTCTGCTCCTAGGCATCGGGGCCATTCTCGGCGGAAACATGATCGACGGGGGTCAGACCCGGTCTCTGCTTCAAGTAACCGCGTTCGTCATTGTCTTCGGAGGAACGGTCGGGGCGATCTTGCTGCAGACCCCGCTCAAGGTATTTCTGCGCGCTCTGCGAATCGCAAAATGGGTCTTCATGCCGCCCAAGCTCGTACCAGTGGCAGTCATCGAAAAAATCGTCGGCTGGAGCCAGATAGCACGCAAGGAAGGGTTGCTCGGCCTGGAATCGATCGCCGAATCCGAACCCGACCCCTTTGCTAAGAAGGGACTGCAGCTGCTGGTGGACGGAACCGAACCGGACACGATACGCGCCATACTCGAGGTGGATCTCGAAGCTACGGAGCACCGTGAGACCCAGGCGGCCAAGGTATTCGAAGGCATGGGAGGATACAGTCCGACCATCGGTATCATCGGTGCGGTCATGGGCCTGATTCATGTGATGGCCCATCTGGCCGATCCGTCCAAGCTCGGTGCGGGAATCGCGACCGCCTTTGTGGCAACCATTTATGGCGTGGGGTCGGCCAATCTGATCTACCTCCCGTTTTCCAACAAAATAAAGAGCCAGATTCATGTCCAGACACAGTTTCGAGTCATGATCATCGAAGGCATCATTTCGATTGCCGGAGGCGAGAACCCGCGAAACATTGAAACAAAGTTGCAGGGCTATGCGCATTGAATACTTCCATCGGGTACAAAGACAGAGCACGCAGCCGCAGCGGTGCGCTGGAGTGGCTGTCCTGCCAACGGTGACCGCGCATGCGCTGGTGTTGCTTGCATGAGCGCTGGAGGCTGACGCCCCATGGCACGTAAAGCGAAACACGAGGAACACGAAAACCACGAGCGCTGGCTGGTGTCGTACGCGGATTTCATTACCCTTCTATTCGCGTTCTTCGTGGTGATGTACTCGGTTTCAGCAATCAACGAAGGAAAATTCCGTGTCTTGTCCGACGCGCTCATGGCGGCGTTCCGCGGACAACCGAAAACGGTGATGCCGATTCAGTTCGGCAAGCCCGCCCGAATCATGTACAAGCAGCCGAACGATCCAATAATGCGCCCGGGCGCGCCGGTTATGGGCGCGCAGCAACCGAATCCGGTGGCGATTGCACTTCCGATGCCAATGACGACGCCGATGACGACGCCGGCACCGTCTGACGTGCCGCAGCACCGAACACATTCCAAACACGGGCTGGAGGACAAACAGGCGGTCGCAATCAAGCAGATGAGCAGTCAGATTGAGCATGCCATGCACGCGCTCATCAAGGAGAAGCTTATCGTGGTGCGGCGCAGCAGCCTGTATCTGGCGGTGGAAATCAGGGCCAGCATTCTTTTTCCGAGCGGCAGTGCACGGCTTCAGCCTGATGCGGTTCCGATTCTTGCAAAAATTTCCAAGGTTCTGCGCAAGTTTCCGAACCCAATCCACGTCGAAGGTTTTACTGACAACAGACCCATCCATACGGTCGAGTATCCCTCGAACTGGGAACTGTCAGCGGCTCGGGCAGTAAGCGTTGTTCAGCTATTCATGCGTGCTGGTATTGATCCGCGGCGCATGGCAGCCATCGGACTGGGGAAGTACCGGCCAGTGGCCACCAACGCGACCAAGATCGGGCGCAACCAGAACCGTCGCGTGGTTTTGATGATTTTGGCGCATTCGGATTCCCCCGACATGATGGGTGTCATTCCTCAGCGTCTGTCATCCGGGGCAGCGCGTGCCGCGCCGCCGCATGCATTGCCTCAGGCCTTGCAGGCGTCCCGGAGACGACCGTGAATATTTGGGCAATTGCCAACCAGAAAGGCGGGGTCGGCAAGACAACTACCGCGGTGACGCTTGCCGGCCTGCTGGCGCAGCGTGGTCATGAGACGCTACTGGTGGATCTGGATCCACAGGGTTCGCTCACGGCCTATTTCGGGCATGATCCGGAATCGGTCGACTCGAGCGTCTACGATATTTTTGCCAATGCTGCCGCCGGAATAGAGGCGTGCTTCGACGGCATTCGCGCAACCAGCTGCGATCGACTTTCTCTGGTTCCAGCGTCGACTGCGTTGTCGACGCTTGATCGCCGGTTGGGTGCGCGCGACGGCATGGGGCTCGTTGTGGAGCGCTATCTGGCGCGACTGGTGGATCGGTACGAGTATGTGCTGGTGGACTGCCCGCCGGCTCTCGGACTGCTCATGGTCAATGCCCTCGCGGCATGCAAGCATTTGATCGTTCCGGTGCAGACAGAGTTTCTAGCGTTCAAGGGACTCGAGCGAATGCTGCACACTTTGGGAATGGTGAAGCGCTCACGCCGCCAGGAACTGCCTTATGTTATTGTCCCTACGCTGTTCGACCGGCGCACCCGCGCGTCGCTTGATACGTTGAAGTTGCTGCACGAACGATATCCGGACCACCTCTGGACCGGCACAGTCCCGGTTGACACTCAATTGCGAGAAGCTAGCCGGGTCGGGACGCCTGCCTCTTGCTTATTTCCGCAGGCACGGGCGGTTATCGCCTATTCTGCATTGCTCGACAGCCTGACAGCTGCTGCTAGGCAGACTGTGCTCGCCGGAGCATTGGGATGAGAAACGTGACCGTCGGCACAGATCGTTTGCCGCCGGCTTCTGCAGCACTGTCAGCATATCTAGACGACATGCTGCGTGATGTCGCTGCTGCGGCTGAGACTGCTGCGGCTGAGACTGCTGCGGCTGAGACTGCTGCGGCTGAGACTGCTGCGGCTGAGACTGCTGCGGCTGAGACTGCTGCGGCTGAGACTGCTGCGGCTGAGACTGCTGCGGCTGAGACTGCTGC
>JAJYEK010000278.1 GCA_021785795.1 Pseudomonadota bacterium | reverse complement strand
CCCCCATCGGGTCGGGGGGTGCGCACTCACTGTTCGGACGATTACCTGTGGCTACCTCTGGCAACATCCCGTTATGTGCTGACTACTGGGGACACCGGGGTTCTGGATGAACCTGTCCCTCTTCTGGAAGGCCGCCCCGTCAACGCAGACGAAGACTCGTATTACGATCTGCCCAGCCGGTCCGAAACAGCGATTAGCCTCTACGAACATTGTGTACGTGCCATCCTGATGGGCCTGCGATTTGGCGGGCACGGTCTGCCGTTCATCGGATCCGGTGACTGGAACGACGGCATGAACCTCGTCGGAATACATGGTAAAGGCGAAAGCGTGTGGCTGGCATTTTTCCTTTATGAAGTACTGACGCAGTTTACGTTGGTCGCACACCTGCGCGGTGATTCATCCTTCGCCGCACGCTGTGAAGAGGCGAAGGCTCATCTTAAAAATAACATCGAGCAGCACGGCTGGGACGGTGAATGGTACCGACGCGCTTACTTCGATGACGGCACGCCGCTGGGATCAGCATCCAACACCGAGTGCCGGATCGATTCGATTTCGCAGAGCTGGGCTGTTCTATCCGGGGCGGGCGATGCCCAACACGCACACCTTGCCATGGATTCTGTCGACAAATACCTAGTGCACCGCGAACACGCTCTGATCCAGCTTCTGGACCCGCCATTCGACACATCAGCATCGAACCCCGGCTATATCAAAGGGTACGTCCCGGGCGTACGCGAGAATGGCGGCCAGTACACGCATGCGGCAATCTGGGCAGCCATGGCGTTCGCCGAACTGGGCGACAGCCAGCGTGCGTGGGAACTGATGACCATGATCAATCCGGTGAACCACGCGCGAACTGCGCAGGAAATTGCGATCTACAGAGTAGAACCGTACGTCGTCGCCGCCGATGTCTATGCACTCGCACCGCACACCGGTCGTGGCGGCTGGACCTGGTACACCGGTTCGGCCGGATGGATGTATCGTCTGATTGTGGAATCGCTCCTGGGATTTCGGCTCGACGTGGATAAACTGCATTGCGCACCGCGCCTTCCGCCAGGCTGGAAAACCTTCAATATGCACTACCGATATCGAGAAACGCACTACCACATCATCGTATCGCAAACACGCGCCACCGATGGCACGAAGATCACCCGGACGAGCGTAACGCAGGATGGCATTGAACAGGTCGACAAGGCCATTCGGCTGATTGATGATCATCGGGAACACTCAGTCGAAATCGAGATACTGACCCCTTACATCTGAACTCCGGTTCGATGCTCCAACATTCCAGCGCGTCTGCGCCAAGGCTTGCAGACCTGCGCGCCTTCAGCACCTGCCGCCTCGAGCACACGGCATACGCATGTTTTCCGAGAAGCAGGTCCGTTTTGTGTTCGCTAGCGCACGGAACCGGCAATACATCGCGGATAGGATAATTATCCTGATAGGGATATAAACGGCGACAGTTGCCATCGTACCGGTAGACGTCTTGGTCGGGAATGTATTGCGAGCTTCTGACCCGTCCCCGGAATATTGATGGCCAGCACGATCCTCACTCTCGCCTTCAGGATGAGTCATTTCTCCTTTCGGCATGAGCGATACTGAAGTCTTCACAACACCCGCTGACGGAATGCCACAGTTTCAGAGAAACGTGCGCACTTTGGCTGCAGGAGGAGGACAGTTTTCATTGAAATAAACGGTTCGATTGTGAAAGGAGTCTATGATGAAAAGCTCATTGAGAAATAGAAGTTGGGTGGCAATGACTGTGTTGCTGATTGGCCTGTCCGGTTGTGCCGCAACGTCTACGCGGCAGAGCACCGGTGCGTACATCGATGACGCGGCAATCACCACTAAAGTGAAGTCCGAGCTGATCGCCAACAAGGATGTGAGTGCCCTTGATATTCATGTGAAAACCGTCAACGGCGTGGTGTATCTGACCGGGTCCGCTGATACCAGACAGGAATCCGATAAAGCGGCGGAGATTGCCAATGACGTTGCAGGGGTGAAGTCGGTGGAAAACAACATCCAGATCAAGTAGCGAAATACGCAACCGAAAACAGGTTGCCGCAGCTGTCTGCGGTGCACGACTGATTTCCGGCCTGGCATATACGTCGAGAATGGAGATAGTCATGCTCTACTATGCTGCTGTGTTCTTTTTAATTGCTATCATCTCCGCCATACTCGGTTTCGGCGGCATCGCCGCGGGCGCCGCCGGGATTGCCAAATTTCTGTTTGTCGTGTTCGTCGTGATCTTTCTCATCAGCCTAATCGTGGGAATCGGCAGCCACCGGCGCCGCTCATGATTCGCTCCGGATTCCTCGGCGAAGGACCGATACATGGCCATCGACATCAGCGCGCCTCCTCCTGCAGCCCCGGACAGATGCGCAATGTCCGTCTATAAAATGCCAGTTACCCGACATTGGCGCTGCGGCCAACCGGGAACCAAGTTTCGCTTACGGCAGTTGATGTCCGCCCGCCACGCGCTCACGCCACTTTTGACCTGCATCAATGCGGCGGCTGGCATCCGCGATTAAATGAACGGACATTGCCGATGCCGGTGAACCTGCCGCGGCACCAAATGGAGTCACCCTGCCGATGCCCTTTGCCGTACGTCGCATACGATTGCTGCTGATCAATCCCAGGTTTCCGGAGAGCTTCTGGAGCTTTCGCTGGGCACTGGAAAACATCCTCCCCGGCAAGCGTGCGCTCAACCCGCCGCTCGGACTGGCCACGCTGGCAGCACTTTGCCCGCCTGCCTGGCAGGTGGAGATCATCGATGAGAACATCGAGCCGGTTCCGTTGCATCCGCAGGCCGATATCGTCGGCATCTGCGGCATGGCCGTGCAGTTCCCGCGCCAACAGGAGCTGCTCGAATACTACCGCGACCTCGGTTACTACGTGGTAGCCGGGGGCAGTTTTGCCTCATTGTGCCCGGAGCGATTCGAGGGCCTGGCCGACACCGTGGTGGCCGGGGAGGCCGAATATATCTGGCCTGCATTCTGCCGGGATTTCGAACAGAACACGTCCCGGGCCCGCTATCAGGAAAGCGGCGCGGTCAGGCTCGAAGACTCACCGACACCGCGCTTCGATCTGCTG
>JAJYEK010000080.1 GCA_021785795.1 Pseudomonadota bacterium | reverse complement strand
ACAGACCGGTTCCATCGTGACCGGCAATGTAAACGCGCACTGATCCAGGGTCCGCCAAGTGACCTGTTCACCGCTACCACCGGCGCAGCGGGCACAACCCGCTCATCAAAACGCCGGGCGCTAACGCAGCAAATACTTCACAAACCGCCCGCGTAGGCGGACAGTCGGATCAACGGGTGAAATCCACCTGTTTGGATTCCCGCAATTCCGCGCCCATGCGCTCCGATCGGGCTCAGCCCTTGACAAATATCCACTCAATTTTTCGGTTCTATTGTGAGACCATGGAGCCCGTGAAATTGGGCCAAACTGGTGCACGGCGGACGGACGATCCGCGATAACAAAACTAAGGAACATGGCTACATGTCGGACAATATCGTTAGTCTCTTGCTCGCAGGCTCCGCACCGACTGCCGCGAGCATCAACGCTGCGCTCAAGAACCACGGCGCCGATTTTCGGGTCCATCGGATCGATACCAAGCAGGATCTGTACCGGGCACTGGAAACCCAGAACTGGCATCTGGTATTCAGCGACCTGGCACTCGACGACTTTTCCGCGCTGGACCTTACTAAGCTGCTTCGCGACCGGGATCTCGCAATTCCCGTCATCCTGATCGGGGGAACGGGCACTGAAGAAATCGCCGTTCGTTGCCTGGAGTCGGGTATCTATCCGCTAATCACCTGTAGCGACCTGTACCTGCAACGCCTGCCCACGCTGATCGATGCCTTTCTCAGGCACGCAGAGCAGGAACAAGCCCGGCGCCTGGTCCAGAAAAAATACGTCGAAAGCGAGGAGCGTTACCTCGACATCTTTGATAATACGAGCGATCTAATCCAGAGTATCGCGCCTGACGGTTCGTTCCTCTACACGAATAGATCATGGCGGGAAACCATGGGGTACACGGAACAGGAGGTTCGGTCGCTCAATCTGGCGGATGTTTTGCACCCCGAAAGCATGCTGTGTTGCATGGACCGTTTCGCGCGCTTGCTTGGCGGTGAGACGCTGACACGTATCGACTTCAAATTCCTGACCAAATCCGGCGCCACCGTGCACCTCGCCGGGGATTGCGGATCGATCATCAGGGATGGGGTGTCGATTTCAACAAGGGGCATTTTTAAAAACATCACCGAGACCCTAAAAACAGAGGAAGCGCTGCGGAAAAGCAAAGCACGCTACCAGGCGTTATATGACAATGCACCCGACATTTACACCACGATAAGCCAGACCGGTGAGATTCTTTCAATCAACCAGACTGGCGCAAGAATGCTCGGTTACGAAGTCCACGAACTGATCGGCGAGTCCGCAGCAAAGGTGATCCACCCTGATGACCGGCGCGCGGCGTTCGAATACATCGCGAGGCAGTTCAGCTCACCATCGGCGGAAAACAGCATCGAATACCGAAAAATCAGAAAGGACGGTTCGGCATTCTGGGTTCATCAACGCGTCAGCCTGGAGCCGGACTCGGATGAGCCTAAAATGTTTGCCATATGCCGTGATGTCACGGAAATGCGGAACCTCCAGGAGCAGCTCACGCACCAGGCATCTCATGACGTGCTGACCAATCTGATCAACCGGCGCGAATTCGAGCGGCGCCTGCAAGGGATACTGGCAGGCGCCTGCGATTTGGCCGACGGTAACGTGCTGTGCTATCTCGATCTCGACCAGTTCAAGATAATCAACGACACCTGCGGGCATGTAGCCGGCGATGAACTTCTGCGTCAAATTGCCGTTTTGCTCGAAGGGCAGATGCGTCCGGGCGATACGCTTGCCCGGCTCGGTGGCGACGAGTTCGTGGTATTGATAGAGCGCTGCGCCATCGCGGAAGCCGTTTCGGTTGCCGAAAAAATTCGCGACACCGTGGGAAATTTTCAATTTCGCTGGCGATCGCATTGCTTTTCGCTCGGCGTAAGTATCGGGGTCGTGCCGATTCGCGGCGGCAGCACCGTTGAGGACATGCTCAGTATTGCCGATTCGGCGTGTTACGCTGCGAAAAAGGACGGAGGGGGCCTCATCCGCATACACGCTGCGCATGAAGCCAGGTAGCGCGGCAGCGGGCTCGACGCACAGGACGCGGACAGGCTTTTGACTGCCCTAAGGAGGGCACATCCGTGCTCGGCGAAGCGGTGGCTGATTCCCGTCAGCGGACCCTTGGCCGAAGGTGGCGGCAAAACGTGCCGATATCCCGGCGCCCGGCAGCAATGTCCGCAGCCGCATGCGGAGCACGCCGCCACGGGAAAGACTCAAAGACCGGCTATCCGCCCGGAACCGACTGGCGCCGGCCGGCTCCTCACAGCGGTGCGGCGGCCAGCACCTTTCCTAGCGCCTGCAGAAAGCGACTGTTCTCGTGCGGCAACCCGACCGTAATCCGCAGATGGTTCGGCATGCCGTAGTTGGCCACCGGCCGTACGATCACGCCCTCGCGCAACAGGCCTTCGTACACCTTGCGGCCTGCCACCGGGAGTTGCACGCTGACGAAGTTGCCGACCGATGGAATATGCCCAAGGCCGAGCGCGCGGAAACCATCGGCGAGCTGGCGCATGCCTTCGCGGTTCACCTGGCGCGAGCGCTCCAGATGCTCGCTGTCCTCGAGCGCGGCCGCGGCCGCGGCCTGGGCCAGACTGCTCACATTGAACGGCTGGCGTACGCGGTTCAGGAGATCGGCCAGCGCCGCGTCCGACACCCCGAAACCGACGCGTAGACCGGCGAGGCCGTAGGCCTTCGAAAACGTGCGCGCGACCACGAGATTCGGGAATCTGCCGATCCATTCCATGCCGTTCGGATAATCCGGCTCCTCGACGTATTCGAAATAGGCCTCATCCAGCACCACGATCACGCGCTTCGGAACTGCCGCAAGAAAACGGGCAAGCGCCGTCCGTCCGAGCCAGGTGCCGGTCGGGTTGTTCGGGTTGGCGATGAAAACGAGCTTGGTGCGCTCGTTCACGGCGCGCAGCATAGCATCCAGATCATGCCCCCAGTCGCGCGCCGGCACGACCGCCGCGCGCCCCCCGACAGCCTGGGTCACGATGGGATAGACCGCAAAGGCGTGCTGCGAGAACACCACCTCGTCTCCGGCGGCAACAAAACAGCGCGCCGCCAGCTCCAGGATGTCATTGGAACCGTTGCCGAGCGTGACACAATCCGGAGCCACTGCGTGGTGCCGGGCGATCGCCTGTTTGAGCGCAAACCCTCCGCCGTCCGGATAGCGCGCGATGGACGGTGCCGCCCGTTCGAGCGCCGCCAGCGCGCGCGGGCTGGGCCCCAGGGGATTCTCGTTCGACGCAAGCTTGACGGCATCCCGCACGCCGTATTCCCGCTCGAGTTCCTCGACCGGCTTGCCCGGCTGGTACGGCTCGAGTCCGCGGACGCCGGGTACCGCCAGGTCGAGCGCCCGATGCGCCTCGCTCATAGCACCGCCCTCGGGTAGGAACCCAGGAACTTGACGAATGCCGCTTCGCGCTCGAGCTCGCCGATCGCGGCCCGCACCTGCTCGTCGCGCACATGACCCACGATGTCGATAAAGAACACATATTCCCACAGACCGGTGCGCGCGGGACGCGATTCGATGCGCGTCATGTTGATGCCGTGATGCGCCAGCGGAGCGAGCAGGCTGGCGAGCGCACCCGAGCGGTTCTGCCCCGACAGCATCAGGCTGGTCTTGTCGTCGCCGCTCGGCTGCGTTTCGATCTTGCCGATGACGAGAAAGCGCGTGGTGTTGTCAGGCTCGTCCTCGATATTCGACGCCAGCTTCTGCAGGCCGTATATATCCGAGGCCGATCCGCCGGCGATCGCGGCCAGGGTCGGGTCCGCAGCCGCCAGACGCGCCGCCTCGGCGTTGCTCGCAACGCTCACCCGCTCCACGCCCGGCAGGTTCGCGTCCAGCCATTCCCGGCATTGCGCCAGCGACTGCTGATGGGACACGACCCGCTTTCTTCCGCCGAGGCCCTCCCCGAGTCCGAGCAGGTGGTGGTGGATGCGCAGCTCCACTTCCCCGCAGATCTTGAGGCTCGAGCCCATGAACATGTCGAGGGTATGGTTGACCACGCCCTCGGTAGAGTTCTCGATCGGAACCACCCCGAAGTCCGCCGAACCCGATTCGACCTCGCGAAAGATCTCGTCGATGGCGCTGAGCGGCAGGGCGCGCACCGAATGCCCGAAATGCTTGAGCACCGCAGCCTGGGTAAAGGTTCCCTCCGGACCGAGGAAGACAATCTTCAAGGGCGATTCGAGCGCGAGACATGCCGACATGATCTCCCGGAACAGGCGCGCCATCTCCTCGTTGGCGAGAGGCCCGCGGTTGCGCCCGATCGCCTGGTGCAGCACATAGGCTTCCCGCTCCGGCCGGTAGAAATTCTGCGATCCGGTCTCCTGCTTGATCGTGGCGATTTCCTGGGCGCAGCGGGCGCGCTCCGTGATCAGTTCCTGGATGCGCTCGTCCAGGCTGTCTATCCGCTTGCGCAGCTCCTGCAAACGCAGTTGATCGTCGCTCATGGCAGTCCCGCGATGTTCAGATGATGCGCGCCATCATCACGCCCTGGATTGCGGCAACCTGGCCGCGCACCAATTCCGGCACCGGACTGTCGGTATCCACCACGGTATAGGCCAGGTCGCCACGCGAGCGATTTACCATGTCGTGTATGTTAAGGTGGGCTTCGGCCATGACCGTCGAGATCTGTCCCAGCATGTTCGGCACATTGGCATTGGCCACGACCAGCCGGTGCTCCGACTCGCGCGGAACGACCACGTTCGGAAAGTTCACGGAGTTGAGGATATTGCCGTTTTCCAGGAAATCACGCACTTCATCGGCAACCATCACGGCGCAGTTATCCTCGGCTTCGTTGGTCGAAGCACCGAGATGCGGCAGCGTGATCACCCGCTCGTGGTTCTTCAGCAGGTTCGATGGAAAGTCGCAGACATACCCGTAGACCTTGCCGGCCTTGATGGCCGCGCTCACCGCCGCGTCGTCAATGATGCCATCGCGCGCGAAATTGAGGATCACGACTCCGTCCTTCATGATCTTGAGACGTGCCGTGTTGATCATGTGCCGGGTGGCGTCGATGAGCGGCACATGAAAACTGACAAAGTCGGCAACGCGCAGCAACTCCTCGACGCTCGCGGCCTTCTTCACCTCGGCCGACAATTGCCAAGCCCCTTCAACCGTGAGGCCCGGATCATAGCCGACGACCTTCATGCCGAGCGCCACGCCAGCGTTTGCGACGGAGCGTCCGATCGCGCCCAGGCCGACGACTCCGAATGTCCGTCCGGGCAGCTCGAACCCGGCGAATTTCTTCTTTCCGGCCTCGACCGCCTTGCCAATCTCGGCATCCGTACCCTGCAGGGCGCGCGCGAAGTCCCAGGCCTCGCACACGTGGCGATAGGCGAGAATGAGGCCCGCCACCACGAGCTCCTTGACGGCGTTGGCGTTCGCCCCGGGCGCGTTGAACACCGGAATCCCCATGCGGGTCAGCGTGTCGACCGGGATGTTGTTCACCCCGGTACCGGCCCGCCCCACCGCTTTCAGGCTGGGCGGAACGGTCATGCCGTGCAGCTTGTGGGAACGCAGCAGGATCGCATCAGGTTCCGTGATGTCGTCGCCGACCTGATAGCGTCCGGGCGGAAGCCGTTCCAGCCCGTGGGCAGAAATATTATTCAAAATCAGAATCTTGAACATTTCTGTTAACCTTGTTTATTACGGAACTCCTGCATATAGTGAACGAGCGCGTCGATGCCCTCTTCCGCCATGGCATTGTAGATGCTTGCACGCATTCCCCCGACCGAGCGGTGCCCCTTGAGCTGCAGCAGACCGGCGGCTTTCGCGCCCTTGAGAAACGCGTCGTCGAGCGCCGGGTCGAGCAGCGTGAAGGGCACATTCATCCACGAGCGGTACTTGCGGTCGACCGGGTTGCGGTAGAAGCCGTCGCTGCTGTCGATATAGGTATAGAGCTTCTGGGCCTTGCGCTCGTTGATCTCGGCCATGGCATGCAGCCCTCCGAGCTCCTTCAGCCATTCGAACACCAGTCCGGCGATATACCAGGCGTAGACCGGGGGCGTGTTGTACATCGAGCCGTTGTCGGCCTGGATCTTGTAGTCGAACATCGTCGGGGCGCCCAGCAGCACCTGGCCAATCAGATCCTCGCGCACGATCACGATCGTGAGACCGGCTGGTCCGATGTTCTTCTGGGCCCCGGCGTAGATGAGCCCGAACCGGCGCACATCGATCGGCCGGGACAGAATGGTGGAGGACATGTCGGCCACCAGGACCGCCTGTCCGACGTCCGGAATGTCGTGGAATTCGACGCCGCCGATGGTCTCGTTGGGCGTGTAATGGACATAGGCGGCATCCGGGTTGAGCTGCCACGCGCTCTGCGCCGGGACCGTGGTGAACTTCGACGCTTCGGAACTTGCCGCCACGTTCACCCGGCAGAACTTGCCTGCCTCCTTGATCGCCTTCTTCGACCATTCGCCGGTGTTGATGTAGTCGGCTGTGCCGCGGCCGCGCAGCAGATTGATCGGAACCATGGCGAACTGCGCGGTGGCGCCGCCCTGCAGGAACAGCACCTTGTATTCCGCCGGAATGCCCAGCAGGTCGCGCAGGTCGCTTTCGGCCTTCTCCGCGATCCCGATGAATTCCTTGCCGCGATGGCTCATCTCCATCACCGACATGCCCGATCCGTGCCAATCCACGAGCTCGTCGCGCGCACGTTCAAGCACCGCCAGCGGCAATGTCGCCGGCCCCGCACCGAAATTGAACACTCTCGTCATCTGGATCTCGCCTCTAGGAGTTCTGCTGCAGATCTTTCGCGCCTTCCTCGCCCTCGGATTCGGCCACCTTCTCGACGCCGGCCAGCTTCTCGCCCTCGCCCAGCTCGATAAGGCGCACGCCGAGGGTATTGCGTCCGAC
The DNA here is from genome assembly GCA_021785795.1 of Pseudomonadota bacterium. The sequence goes on along the minus strand of JAJYEK010000080.1, from coordinate 8,499 downwards.
CACGGAAATCTCGCTGGCACGCGTGCGGATAAGCGTGCCGGCATCGGTGATGAGCATCACCTCCTCGTCGGCACGCACCAGGGTCGCACCCACCACCGGACCGTTGCGCTCGTTCACCTGGATGGAAATCACGCCCTGGCCGCCGCGGCCGTGCTTCGGGTATTCGGACAGCGGGGTACGCTTTCCGTAGCCGCGAACGGTCGCCGTGAGGACCGCGGCCTCTGCTTCCGCGGCGCCCGCGATAATGAGCGATACCACTTTCTGGCCTTCCGGCAGCGCGATGCCACGAACGCCACGCGCCGCGCGGCCCATGGTCCGCACATCCGCTTCGCCGAAGCGTATGACCTTGCCGGCGGTGCTGAACAGCAGGATGTCGCAGCTTCCGTCCGTCAGACCGACTCCGATCAGGCAGTTGCCGTCGACGAGCTCGACCGCAATGATCCCGCTCGCGCGCGGCCTGGAGAATTCGCTGAGCGCCGTTTTCTTCACGGTCCCGTCGGACGTGGCCATGAAGACGGTCTTGCCGTCCTCGAACGCCCGCACCGGAAGGATCGCGTTGATGCGTTCACCCTCCTCCAGCGGCAGCAGGTTCACGATGGGCTTGCCCCGCGCCCCGCGCCCCGCCTGCGGAATCTCGTACACCTTGAGCCAGTAGACCTTGCCGCGGTTGGAAAAGCACAGGATCGTATCGTGGGTGTTGGCGATGAAGAGCTTGTCGACGAAATCCTCCTCCTTCATTGTCGTTGCCGATTTTCCGCGTCCGCCGCGCCGCTGCGCGCGGTAATCGTCCAGCGGCTGCGCCTTCACGTAGCCCGCATGCGACAGCGTGACCACGACGTCCTCCTCGGCGATCAGGTCCTCGAGGCTGAGATCCACCTGGCTCTGCTGGATCTCGGTGCGCCGCTTGTCTGCGTACTCGGCGCGCAGCGCCGTCAGCTCGCCGCGGATGACGCCCATCAGCCGTTCATGACTCTGCAGGATATCCAGCAGATCCCGGATCTTGTCCAGAATCTCCTCGTACTCGCCGCGGATTTTCTCCCGCTCGAGTCCGGTCAGCCGGTGCAAGCGCAGATCCAGGATCGCCTGCGCCTGGACATCGGTCAGGCGGTAGTGTTCCCCGCTGAGCCCGAAGGCCGCATCCAGCCCCGCCGGCCGGGACATGCTTGCATCCGCGCGCGCGAGCATGCCGGCCACGATATTCGCGGGCCATGTCCGCTGCATCAGCCCCGCCTTGGCTGCAGCCGGGTCGCCGGCGGCCCGGATGAGGGCGATGACGGCATCGATGTTCTCCAGCGCGACCGCCAGGCCCTCGAGGACGTGGGCACGCTCGCGTGATTTGCGCAGATCGAAGAGGGTGCGGCGCGTGACCACCTCGCGGCGGTGGCGCACGAACGCCTCGATGATCTCCTTCAGGTTGAGCAGCCGCGGCTGACCGCCGTCGAGCGCAACCATATTGATGCCGAACACGCTTTGCAGGGCCGTGTGCTGGTAGAGATTGTTGAGCACGACGTCGGCCACTTCCCCGCGCTTGAGTTCGATCACCATCCGCATTCCGGACTTGTCCGACTCGTCGCGCAACTCCGAGATCCCCTCGATCTTGCCCTCCTTGACGAGCTCGGCGATCTTCTCCAGGAGCCGCGCCTTGTTCACCTGGTACGGAAGCTCGGTCACGATGATCGTCTGGCGGCCGCGCCTTTCGTCACTCTCGATCGATACCCGCGCGCGCACGTAGATCTTGCCGCGTCCGGTACGGTAGGCCTCGCGTATGCCAGCGCTGCCGTTGATGATGGCGGCCGTCGGGAAGTCCGGCCCCGGCACGTGCTTCATCAGCCCGTCCAGACTGATGGTCTCGTCATCAATCAGCGCGATGCAGGCATCGACGATCTCGCCGAGATTGTGCGGGGGTATGTTGGTCGCCATGCCGACGGCGATGCCGGAGGAGCCGTTCACGAGCAGGTTGGGCAGCCGCGTGGGAAGCACGACCGGCTCGAACTCCTTGCCGTCGTAGTTCGGCACGAAGTCGACGGTCTCCATCTCGATGTCCGCCAGCATTTCGGAGGCAAGCCGGGCCATGCGGCATTCGGTGTAGCGGTAGGCGGCCGGTGGGTCGCCGTCGATCGATCCGAAGTTGCCCTGGCCGTCGGTGAGCAGGTAGCGCATCGAAAAGTCCTGCGCCATGCGCACCAGCGCATCGTAGGTGGCGGTGTCCCCGTGCGGATGGAACTTTCCGAGCACGTCGCCGACGATGCGCGCGCACTTGACGTACGGACGATTCCACACGTTGTTGGCCTGGTGCTGGGCATACAGAATGCGGCGATGCACCGGCTTGAGGCCGTCGCGGACATCCGGGAGGGCGCGTCCGACGATCACGCTCATCGCGTAATCGAGATACGACTGACGCATCTCCTGCTCGAGATTGACAGGAATCGTCTCTTTGGCGAATTGTTCCATTTTCGATGCCGCTATGGGGACATTGACTCAGCCGGGACCCGCAGACAGGGCGCTGTTCTGGTTGCTGTTATTACGCATCGGCTCGGTCTGGCGATGCCCGGTTCGGCGCTTCGGAAAAAAAGAATTTTAGCACGGAAGCGCTCTTCGCTGCATCCGCTCCGTGGTGCGCACCGTACCGGATCCGCCGCGGTGCGCGCCGCCCCGGACCCATTCCGGGATTGCTGCCCGGGCAGCGGCAAAACCCCCGCCGATACACCGCTCAGCATCGAGGACCGCCTGCCCGGCATCTCTGGGGACTGTGAACGGGCGGGGCCGTTCCGGCTCCGCGGACCGGACCGCGGCTTCGCCGCTCGCCGGCAGCGCCCGGCCGGGTTCCGGGTCAGACGCTGCCGCTCTCCAGCAACGCCCTCAGCTCAGCCATCAGCGCATCATTTTCAATCCGCAGGAGGCTGCCGCAGCGCCGCGCTTCGAGGTCGTTTCCGTCATCGAGGAATGCCCGGGCGTCGCGGGCCAGACTGTGGGTCCGGCTATGACGTTCCCGCAGCGTGGGATAGGCAGGATCATGGCCGAAGCGCGCGTATCCTTCGTGCTCGAGCCACCGGCCGAGGTGGCACTGGGTCTCGGTATAGCTGTCCAGCACGAGCGCCGGAAACGGCTCCTTCCCTTCGAGGGCGGCAACGAATTGGTGCACACGATGGGTATGCGCGCGGAAGATGCTGTCGGCCGCATAACCGATGGGGGCCGGCGGCGGAAACCCGGTTTCGGGCATGACGCTGCCGGAACCGGCCTGGTACTGCCGAAACCACTCCGGCACGGTTTCCGGCGACATCGGGCGGGCGATGAAATACCCCTGCAAGAGGCGGCACTGGATATCGGTGAGCAGCGCCGCTTGGCGGGAAGTTTCCACCCCTTCCGCGACCACGTCCAGCCCGAGCATGCGCGCCGTCATGATCAGGCCCGACACGATCGCCAGGTCGCGTGGATCATCGAGGACATCCCCCACGAAGCAGCGATCGATCTTAAGCGTATGGGCCGGTATCTTCTGCAGATAGACCAGCGAGGCGTTGCCCGTTCCGAAGTCGTCCAGCGAAATGCGCACTCCCAGGCGCACGCAGCCTTCGAGGACGCGCTGCGCCGCCTCGAAGTCGCGCAGCGGCGCGCTCTCGGTGATTTCGATCTCGACGTATCGCGCCGCCAGATCCGGATGACGGCCCAGCGCCTCCTCGAGGTCAGCGTGGAACCGGGGCTCGAGCAGGTGCAGGGCGCTGATGTTGACGCAGATGCGCAGCGGCAGCCCTTGCCGGTGCCAGATCTCGGCCTGGGTAAGCGCCGACTCGAGCACAAACCGTCCGATGGCCCGGCCGAGACGACCGTGATCCAGCGCTCCGCCGAACTGGTCGGGCGTCAGCAGGCCACCGCAACCGTCATTCAGCCTGAGCAGGGCCTCGAAACCCACGACGCCCGACACCACACCGTGGCCGCCGAGGGTGACGATGGGCTGATAATGCAGCAGCAGCCTGCCCTCGCGCAGGGCCAGGTCCACCCTTTCCCGCGCCGACACCTCGTCGCTGATCCGCGCGTCCAGGCTGAAGGTGTGCAACTGGTACTGGTCACGGCCCTGCTCCTTGGCCGCATACAGGGCGAGGTCGGCGTGTCGCAACAGGCTCTCGGCTTCGCCGTCGTCCACCGGATGCAGGGTAAAGCCGAGACTGCAGGTTACCCGGACCAGTTCGCCATGCACATTGAAGGGCCGGCGCAGGCCCTCGGTGATCCGCTCGCAGATGGCCTCCAGGTCGTCAATCCGCTCCAAATCGGGGAGCAGCAGACCGAACTCGTCGCCGCCCATGCGGGCCAGCGTGTCGCCGGCGCGCAGGGCAAGTTTCATGCGGGCGACCGCCTGGCACAGCAGCGCGTCTCCAGCCGCATGCCCGATCCGGTCGTTGACCTGCTTGAAGCCGTCGAGATCGAGCATTCCCACGCCAAGCAGCCGGGCGCGCCGCTCGTTCTGGATGCGGGCCTGCTGCAAGCGCTCAATAAAGAACCGCCGGTTGGGCAGGCCGGTCAGGGGATCCTCCTGGGAATGCGCCCGCATCCGCAGCACCAGATCGCCAAGGCGGACGAAAGCGAGAAAATAGGCCGGACCCACGCGCTGGAAGAAGCCCTGCTCGCGCGAACCGATCATACCGAGGGCGCGTAAGGCGCCGTGCCCGAATGGCAGACAGGCGATTTCCGCAAGCTCCCCGTGCAACCGCTTCATCCATGGCGGTGCACGCGGATCGCGCACCGACAGTATCACCGATTCTCCCCGCTCCAGGGCCGTCCAGCAGGGATCGACCGGCGTAAACGGAATCTGCAGATCCGTCGGCGTCTCGCCGCCGATGCAGTGAAACGTCAGCGCCTGGTCGTCGTCGACCACGGCGTAACCCGCCCAGGCCGCTGCGCCGCAGCTCACCAGCCCGTTGCACATCTCGTTCAGCAGACGGCTGCTGTCCGGATCCTCCGCAACGCCGGGAAGCGAGAGCGCACGCAGCAGCACGTCGAACACCAGCAGCCGCTCGTCGTGGGTTTCCTGGGCGACGCGGACATGATCGCCGAGCTGCGCCATGAGGTCTGCGATGATCAGCCGGAAGAGCACCTCGCGTAGCCGCATGCGGTGGTCGCGCGGAACGTCCTTCTCCACGCAAGCGTCCCAGCGGCTCCAGCACAGCGCATAGGCACCCGCGAGCCACAACGGCTCGACACCCAGACGAAACTGGATCCGGCCCAGTTCCCGCACGCCCTCGGTCCATGCAGCGCCGAAACGGCCGGCTAGCAGCTCCCGGACGTGCCGGGCCAGCCTGCGCGCGAGATCATCCAGCTTCTGCGACGGAAGTTTTCCCGGTACCGTGGTGAGCCGCGGATAGTGCAGCAGATGGTCGTGGAGCTCATGCGCCAGGCTCTGGTCATCCGGAACGATCTGTTCGCGGTACTGCTCCAGGAGCACAAAATCATCCTCGGTGAGCCCCAGAAACCGCGGCAGCCCCGGACCCCGACCGGCCGCACGAACAGTCGTCATATTCCGCGAGCGCTCGGTGCGGCGGGTGGTGGCACCGGGCATCGACACCGGCGGCGGGGATCCGCACATGACCGTCGGAGGTGAAATTCGAATGCGCGCATCTGCAAATTCCCCATCCCTGGACCTTGCTTCCGGACAGCGAGAACCATCGCCGCTCTCATGGATAAATCATGTGACTTCCGTTGGCCAGGTCACTGTATACAAACTAAAATTAGGCTCTTCCGGGTTTCGTGTGGGCCGGAGTGAGCTTGGCCTGAATTCCGTCCCCGGGTGGGTATTGCGCTCCAATGCGCAATACTGAACTCCATCAATCGCTCCTCGGTCTCACTCCGCCCCGGGGGAGTAACGGCGGCGAACATGATACAACCGGCTGCGGGCCGTCCGCTCGGGATTTTGCCATGACTGTTCGCTGGCGGCCCGATATCCGGCTTGCTGGTCCGAGCCCGCGAGGCGGTGGCACCAGGCTACGATTCCCGTCCCCGGCGCTATGCGGCCCGCCGGATGCGACGACGCGGTCGTGAAGTCTCTCCCTCGCCCTCCTCAAGCCCGATCACCAGGCGCTTGCCAAGCAGCGCCACGGCCGCAGCAATACGTGGGAGCTTCGAGGCGTAATGGGGATCAAGCAGCCGCCGCACTTCCTTTTCATCCACCCCGAGGCGCCGCGCCAGCTGCACGTTGGTGATGCGCGCGTCCCGCATCGCGGTGTAGAGCGCGGACTTCGCCACCATCACCGTGGACGGGGCCACCCAACGCTCGCCGCGCCGTGCCCGGCTCGGCGCAGGAAAGGCGAGTTTATTCTGCATGTAGGCCGCGAAGACCTCATCCATCGCGTCCGCCGCCTCCGCCAGGGCGTCGGATACGTCTTCGCCCTGGGTGACGAGCGGCGGCAGATCGCGGCAGGTCACGACATACCCGCCCTCTTTCGCCCGGGTCAGAGTCACGGCATATTCGAATCGTTCCATCACACACCTCTAGAGATCGGTCGGTTTGATGCCGAGCTGGGCGCACATTCCATGGAATGTGCCGGTCTTGAGTTCATCCTTCGGGTTGCGCACCACGGTGAACCGTCCGCCGAAATAGAGCGTCTGGTGGCTCCCCTTGCCCCGTGAGGCGTCCAGCCTCACGGCAACACCCTGACGTCTGCCGAGGGCTTTGACACGACGGATGAATTCGCTCCCCTTCATGTGGAGGTATGATCGGACTAAAACGTCCGAGATGCAAGAGGCCGAATTGCCATCCTCTTTCGCTGCGGCGACCGTGAACTCTATCCCGTGGGCCCTGCACCCGGACCGTTTAGGTGCTCACCCACACGAAAGTCGGAAGAGCCACTAATTATAGTAGTCGATGATTCGCGACCATCCAGCAATCCGCCCGGCAATCGGACGCCGCCGGACCTCTTTGTTGACCTGCATCAATTCGGCCGGCGCGGCATCAGCACCGCATCAGCGCCCGCATCGTCGCTGCCGACGGCGTCTTGACCACGCCCTGCTCGGTCACGATGGCGTCGATGAGTCCGGCCGGCGTCACGTCGAAAGCCGGATTCCAGGCCTGCGCACCCTCGGCAGCGGTACGCGTTCCACCGCAGCTGAGCACCTCGGCTGGATCGCGGCTCTCTATGGGGATGCCGCTGCCGTTCGCAACCGACATGTCGATGCTGCTGGTCGGCGCGACGACCATGAATTTCACTCCGTGGTAGCGTGCGCTGATTGCGAGGCCGTAGGTACCGATCTTGTTGGCCGTGTCGCCATTGGCCGCGATCCGGTCGGCGCCGACCAGCACCCAGCGCACGCGCTGTTCCTTCATCAGCTGCGCGGCCGCCCCCTCGGCGATCAGCGTGACCGGGATGCCCTCTGCAACGAGCTCCCAGGCGGTCAGCCGCGCCCCCTGCAGCCAGGGGCGGGTCTCATCCGCAAAAACCTGTCCGATACGTCCGGCGGCAACCCCGGCGCGCACGACTCCGAGGGCGGTCCCGTAACCACCGGTCGCGAGCGCACCGGTGTTGCAGTGGGTCAGGACCCCGCTGCCGGCTTCAATCAGTTCCATGCCGAACGCCCCCATGCGGTGGTTGGCGGCGATATCCTCGGCGTGGATACGATGCGCTTCCTCCAGCAGCATGCGCACGGGATCGGCGCCGTCCGCCGAGTCGACGACCCGCCGCATGCGTTCCACCGCCCAGCGCAGATTCACTGCGGTCGGACGGGCCGCGGCCAGCGCGTCGAGGTCCGGGAGGAGCGCATTGCGCCAGCCCGCGGGATCCGCCTCGTACCGGTCGCGCGCTGCCAGCACCACGGCATAGGCGGCGGCGATGCCGATCGCGGGGGCACCTCGCACCACCATGTCCCGGATCGCCAGGATGCATTCCGGCAGATGTCCGAGCACCACGCTCTCGATCCGGCCGGGCAACCGACGCTGGTCGATCAGGCGCAGCCGGTCATGTTCCCACTGCACCGCACGCACCCGGTCGTAGGGAATATCTTCAGAAGCCTGCAGTTCGTTCATTAATGTTGGTCGTCCGCCGCCAAAAACCTGCCCTTCCTCAACAGTGTCGGCAGACCGCCGACAGCATCCCTGGTCCGGCACACCGGCACGCACTGAAGTCCCGGGACGCCGGAAACCGGCGCAGGGCATCATACCAGAAGGAAACAGACCACTCCGCCAAAGCCCCGAGCTTGGCGAGCTCCCGGCTAAGGCCGGTTAGATGCGTGAAGTTGGAACGCATGTTGTTCCCGCCACATGGAGCGGCATGAGGCGGTGATGCCTGACTGCTGGCTGACGGCTCATTTGTTACAGGGTCTCCTCGCTCACATTATTATTCATTGGCGATGCTCACTTATCGGCGATAGCTCACTCTGCAACCGTCCACGGATTGACAACCTCCAGCCCCGAAAACCGGAAATCCCCCACGTTACGGGTGACAAGCCTAAGCTCGTGATGCAACGCGGTCGCAGCCAGCAGGCTGTCGATAGCGGGAATCGGCCCATTAGCTTCAGCCA
>JAJYEK010000277.1 GCA_021785795.1 Pseudomonadota bacterium | reverse complement strand
GCCAGCGCCGTTGCCGGTGTTGGGCCGTTCCAGAACGTAAACGGGCGCGTAACGAGATCGACGTCATGGCCGTGGCGCGAATAGCTGCCCGGAGCCAGGGTCGTGCTGGCGATGCGGTAGTGGAGAAACTTCAGCTCTTCGAAGAGTCGTGCCCGAGTTAGTTTCTCCCCGGGGAAAAGTTCCAGGGGGCGTGCATACACCCGTGCGGGTATGGCCCATGACTTGCGCTCGAATTCGGTGCGCACGACGTGGTCCAGATACAGAATGTACGCAGCAAACACCAGCAAGCCGAACCATAGCGCCCGACGAATGTTATCGGTGGTCAGTCGTTCGCGCAGACGTTGCCGCAGGGAAGTGAATGTCATGAAGCCTTCACCGGGTGCCTAAGTGGAGCACACCAGACATGATCGGACGGAAAATGCAGTTCAAGGCACGAAATGCGCGCATTATAACTTCACCGCGGATTTCTTGCGCGGCGCATCCGATGACCGGTGTCGCAGACGTCTTTGGGAGGTCGCGGATCAATGCCCACATGACCTGGTTGGCCGTTTTTCCGGGGTACCGGGACCTTTCTGGGAACGTAAAAATCCCCGGCGTACGGCCGTTGCCGGACACCTGTTTTCGGTGAGGTGCCGGGATGCAGTGCGACTAGTCCGGGGGGTGCCCCTATGTTCTTCGTCAAGCATTGGCTGTAGGTGTCGCATGATAAAAAGCACCGTCACGCAGCATCGCAAAGAGCACATCGCAGCGCCTTCGGGCGAGCGCGATGAGCGCCTGGTTGTGGCGTTTGCCCTGTTGGATCTTGCGTTCGTAGTAGGCACGGGATACGGGATCGCGGAGCGCCGCGAAGGCCGAGAGGAACAAGGTGCGCTTCAAGATCTTGTTGCCCCGCCGGGAAGGGTGCTCGCCACGGATGGAGCTCCCGGAGCGGCGTGTGACCGGGGCAAGCCCCGCATAGGCCGCCAGATGCGCCGAGGAGGCAAAGGGCCGGGTAGTCACCTCGGTGAGGAGTCTCGCCGCCGTCCTGACGCCGACTCCCGGCATGCTCATCAGGACCGCGGCAAGAGGGTGCGCGTTGACGCGCCGCTCCACCTCCCGGGCAAGCTCCTCACGCTGGCGGCGCAAGGTGGCGAGCTGCTCGGCAAGTCTCGGCAGGACAAGTTCCACGGCTTGGGTGCCGGGCACCACGACCGTCTGTTCGCCCAACGCCCGATGGATTTCAGCGGCAAGCGTCCTGGCAAGCCGCGGTGCGAGCCTGGCGAGAAAGACCGCCAGACGCTTCTCGCTTGTTGCCGACAGCGCGGCCGGAGAAGGGTATTTCTGCAGGAGCGCGAGCAGCGCCGGGTGATCGAGCCGAGGCCCCAGCACCCGCTCGAGTGCCGGATGAATCTGCGTCAGCAGCCCCCGGATGCGGTGACTCACCTGGGTGATCTCCTGGGCCAGATCATCGTCAAAGCCGCACAGCAGCGTGAGCTCCGAGAGCGCCTCATCGGTCTTCGGCAGTGCGCGCAGGGCATGCGGCATCGAGCGCGCGGCCTCGGCGATGATGGCGGCATCGCGGGCATCGGTCTTCGCTTCACCGGCATGGAGATCAGCGATGCGCCGCATCGCAAGCCCCGGCAGGTAGGCGACTTCAATGCCTTCGGAGCGGGCGAGCGTCACGGGCAGTGCCCCGATCGTGGCCGGCTGATCGACCACCAACAGAATGCGGCCTCGGGCTTTCAATTCCGCGATCAGCGCTCTCAGCTTCGCCTCGTCATTGGGCAGGGTTTTGTCGAACAACCGCTTGCCCGAGCGATCCACGGCCACCGCGTGATGCTCGCCCTTGCCGACGTCGACCCCGATAAACACATCGATTCCGTCCTGTTGCAGTGTGCTTTCCATGGAGACCCTCCTTGTGTCCGGATTCCTTGCATGGCCAGTGTGCCTCTTTGGCAGTGCGTCTCGGCATCCACGTTACAGGTGGCCTCGAAGAGCCCGGGCCGAACCCCTATCAGCGATGATGCACTGCCTGCCCGACCCGGTGACAACACCCCCCGGATCATGGTCGACTGGGGGCGGCAATCATGCCGGGCCGGGCTGGCCGATGCCCCTATTGTAGGGGCGGGAACATGGTAACGGGGGTAGTGCACCGTCGTGCTCGACGATCGGCGAATGGTTCGCGTTGAAGCAGGCTCATTGGTAAAATGTCCGGCCCGAGATATCTGACGCCAACGCGCGGCATGCTCGGACAGGACAATGATCAGGTAAGAAGCATGAGAGCGCTACACGTATTTGCGGGATTCTTCGTCGCCGTTTTGCTTGGGATATTCAGCTATTTCGTTCTTGACGCGCGTATCACGATATTCTTTCACCATCTAGTCATGTCTCACGTGATGTTGCACAAGTATGTGTCGCACATCCCGGATTTCCTGTTCCAGATCGTGCTCGCGATGACGATCTTCTGCTGGACGGTGCTGTCTGTGTGGTTCGCGAGGGGTATTCAAAACGTGCACACCCGCTTCATGCAGCTCTGTGGCGTCAGCGTGCCGCTGGCATATATGGCGAAGACCGTACTTCAGTACGCCTTCGGGCGGGCTGACCCGACAATGTGGCTGTTACATCCGCACCTTACCGGATTCCACTGGTTTCACGGTGGCGCTGGCTACACGAGTTTTCCATCAGGCCACATGACCGTGTTCGTGGCGCTGGCGGCCGTGCTTTGGCTGCAATATCCACGGTATCGGATGGTCTACGTGACTGGCGTGGGTCTACTCGGCGCCGCTCTGGTCGCGACCAATTACCATTTCGTGAGCGATGTGGTCGCCGGCACGTATCTGGGGATTCTGATTTGCTACATCTGCGACTTTGGTCTCGTTGCGACATCCGAATCCTATCGGGCCCCCAGGTCAGCGGCGTCGGTTGGCGACTGATTTGATTGATCGCTGCGTCCCGGAGGCGTCGTCGGTCCACGGGAGTTTATTGCAGCCTGCTGATGTCCTTGTTGCCACCCGAAGAAGCGCCGGGGCGACCGACCCGCAAGGAAACAGCTCCATCGGGTGTCGCCTGCGCTATGATATTGGCAGGTTTCGGGCAGTCTGATCCAGGCGTCCGTCAACAGCGTTGCTTGCACCTA
>JAJYEK010000276.1 GCA_021785795.1 Pseudomonadota bacterium | reverse complement strand
CCGTCGGAAACTGTATGAGGTGGTGTTTACGCAAAAACTCGGGGGTCAGTGGCATGTCGCTCGCCCCAAATGCGACCGTGCCGGCCTCGATCTGCGCGATGCCTCCGCCCGAGCCGATGCCCTGGTAATTCACCCGCGTCCCCGTCTTCTGCTGATAGGCGGCGGCCCACTTTACGACCAGTGGGTACACCCAGGTGCTGCCCGCACCGGTAATTTCGTCCGCACGGGCAGTCGCAAGTCCCAGCGCCAAAGCTAAGGTGCCGGCGGCGACCGCAAGTCTGCCTGCAGACAAGTGGCCCTTCAGTGGTACAGTGTTCGACATGTTGCTCTCCAGGAATTTTGGATAGATTTGTAACGGGCCGTATCATCCGAGCGTTACATGACAGTTTGATGAACAAATGTGACAGAAATGTGAATTTTTCCCCCCTGTAGTTTCAATCGGTTAGCGCCATAACAGAAACCGGAGCAGACCCCGGGGGATGGAGATGGGCCGCTGAGCAGACGCGGGCAGTGGTTGTGTATCCGGCAGCGTGCGATATCTAGACTCAGTCCGCATCCATGCGTTCCAGCATTTTCATGCCGCCAATCATTCCTTCGACGCGGCTCCGGATATCATCGCGCAGCACGCGCCAGGCCTGCATGACGCCTGTTTCATTTTCGCTCCCCTGGCTGGGGTTGGCCAGCGGCCAGTGCCTTTTCTGCACGCCAGCAGGGAGCGCTGGACACTGCTCATCCGCGCCACGGCAGACGGTGACGACCAAGTCTGCCCAGGCCAGCATCCCGGGCGCCAGACAGCGCGAGGGCTGGCGCGAGATGTCGATGCCGACCTCGCCCATGACGGCGATGGCGCAAGAATTCGTGGCGTGGGGTCCGATTACTGTCGCGTGGGCCACGATCCGTCCGCCGCCGAGATGGTTCGCCCAGCCCGCGGCCATCTGCGACGGGCAGGAGTCGCCCGTGCCTATGAACAATACGTGTGCGCTGCGCTTGTACATCACTTCCTCAAAGCGGGCTTACGATCCCCTGTAGGCGCGTAAGCGGCCTGGTGTGCCCTGCGCGCTCAAGCCTGGGGTTCGCACGAAGGGTCGGGAAGGAAAACCGGCGCGAAGCCTCCGCCGGGGGTGCGGAAATTGGTCGTTTGGCCCCGGTACAGGCGTGCAGACAGGAGCTGCACGGAGCCGTCATAGACGTAGTTGCGCATATCAAGCTTCAGGCTGATTTCTTCGCCGCCGACGCGCAGCCGGCGTTCGCTCGGCGGTATGGTCTCCTGGGCCACGAATTGCCCGGCGATGATCTCGGACCAGGCGCGCTTGGTGAGTTTGTCGCCGCGATACGCCGCTTTGCCGCCATAGCCGGATACCGGCTTGAAGAACAGCCGGCGACGGTCCGTCCACAGGTCATCGCGGCGGTCCGGCTCAATGAGTGTCGTATGGGGGATGCCGGCGTGCAGGATTCGCTGCGTATCTTCGGTCACTCCCCAGGCAGCCAGGCGGTTCGCATCGATGAGCACGGACAGATTGCGCTTGTCCGCGTACAGTGCATGGGCGCGGGGATGGGGTGTCAGCACAACAGCGCCTTCGACGTAGGCGGTGCGCAACGGCTCATGTACCGGCTGCTCCAGGGAAAAATCGGTCAGGCGGTTGTATACCAGGTCGATGCGCAGCTCCTGATGCCAAAGTGCGCCGCTGCGGTAGGCAAGGTCCTTGGGGTCCGCGATGATGCATTTCAGTCCATGTCGGCTGAACATCTGCCTGAAAAGCACGAATTCGGGATATAGATACTGTTGCGGCGGATGGTCGTCGACGATGGCGACGACGGCCGGGTGACTGTTGCCACGCTGCAGGCTCCACTCGGCGAGAAACATCTCGAAAAATGTCTGTTCGAGCGATTTCAGGTCTATGGGACCCGTAGCCAGCTGCCGGACCTGGTCACAGCATGCACGCTGCGCCCGCGCAAGCACCGTGTTGAGGAGCGCTCCGCCGGCATTGGTGTTTATCTCGATGAGTCGCGGCCCATCCGGGGCGAGATGGAAATCGTATCCCAGGAATACCCCGCGTGGCCCGAGATCGAGCCGGGCGATGGCCGGGGCCCAGCCGAGGACGGTCTCGCGATAGCTGGGTAGGGCGACAACGCTCTCCACCGCACGGATTATTGCCGCCATGCGTTCCACGTCCGGGCGTGATATGAATACGGCGGAAGCGCTGAACAGGTACGGCCGGGATTCGATAATCGAGTGATAGAGATCGCGGTTCTCGGCATCCTGCTCGAGTTCGCGGCGCAATGCATCTGCATCGATGCTGATGCAATGGCAGTCGCGATTCAGAATCCGCGCCAGTTCTTCGCTGTTGTCATCGGGCGACCCGGATCCGGTCGCGATCATGGAACGGAGGAACACGGACCGTGTCGGGGTGTCATGGCAGCCGGCAGCAGGCGTGCTGGGTAGGAGTACCTCAGGCGGCGTACCCGCGCCAGCAAGCGAATCTGCGACCCATGCCTGATCCCTGGCGCGTCCGACCGGTCAATGACGGCGTTCAGGTTTCGCGCGGTAGCCGTGCGCAGGATGCGCTGGCGGCAGGGGCTGCTTCCGTTCCGCAGGGCCCAAATCCGGGGACCATGCGCTGCCCCTTTCCGGGCGGAAGCCCGCCCAACTGCATCGATAAGCATTTGAAAAATATATGCGCAAACCTCTGCATGGTCAATCACCAGCGCACACCGACCCGGCAAACCGGAAATTCAGGAGGGGTTCTCGAGCCAGAGCGGCTCGAAACAACGTCCAGGTACGTGTGACCCCCGCACACGAAACGGAGCTTCCCTGCCAGCGGCCGGCGTGTTCCAGTTTGTGGCCGCAATCGACGCGACCGACGCGTCCGCCCCGTGACACGGCCTCCTCAGGCTGCCATGGCATGGGACGGCAACGTTAACAACTGCTGTTGACGGAGACGTTTCCGGGAGATGACGCGGAAGTTACACGGTATCGGTACGCGCGATGCGCTGTAGGCGCGATTGCGGAAACTGGCATGTAAACGTGCTGCCCCGCCCGAGTGTGCTTTCGATGAGCAGCTTTGCGTCGTGACGCAGCAGTACGTGCTTGACAATGGACAGCCCCAGTCCCGTGCCGCCCGTAGCGCGG